>JAJYGO010000430.1 GCA_021785115.1 Chloroflexota bacterium
CCTCGGCCGCCGGGCGGCGCAGCGAGGCGGCGACCGCGACGAGGACCCCCGCGACGACGAGTCCGCCGATCAGCCACGGGAGCCAGGCCAGGTCGGGCGTCACGCCCGTCGCGGGGGTGACGCCCGGGCCGGGCGAGCCGAGGGGGCTCGTGCTCGGCAGCGGGGTCGGCAGAGGGCCTGCGCCGGACGGCGGCAGGAGCTGGGCGACCGAGAGGAACGCCGACCCCACGACGAGCGCGAGCAGGTAGAGCAGGTAGCCGAGCAGCGGCGCGAGCGGCCCGGCGATCCCGATCAGCGCCGTGAGCGCGGGCAGCCCGAGCAGCGCCGCCAGCGGGGCCCCGACGGCCGCGACGATCGCCGTGACCGCGGCGAGCAGGACGGCCCAGCGCCGGCGCGCGGCGCGGTCGAGGGCCTCGACTCGCAGGTCGGCCAGGCGGCCGACGCCGAGCGCGACCAGCCCGGCCTCGACGTAGGTGAGGCTGGCCGCGAAGGCCGGGCCGGCGTACGCGGGGTCGCGGGCGAGGCCGACGGCCGTCGCCCAGACCCAGAACGCGACGAGGCCGGCGATGCCCAGGCGCAGCAGCCGCTCCGCGACGATCGCCTCGTCGTCGAGCTGCGCGTGCGCGGTGCCCCGGAGCAGCGCGATGCCGAGCAGCCACGGCGCGGCGTCGCGGGCGAGGGCGTCCGCGACCGACGCCGAGCCCGGCGCGAGCGCGACCGCCCCCAGGGCCGCGGCGAGCGCGGCCCCGACGACCCACGCGGCGTACGCCCGACGTGACAGGCCGCGCAGGCTGCGGGCCAGGACCAGCCCGGCAACCGCCGCCAGCCCGAAGGCCCCGATGTCGACCGCGGGCGTCCCGGTTCCGCCCAGCCACTGCGCCGCGAGCTGGAGGAGCGCCAGCCAGGCGGCCTCCAGGCTGGCGGCCGCCAGGACGGCGAGGACCCGTTCAGTCGGCCAGCGCCAGCGCATCGGCGGTCCTCCAGTCCGGCTCGAGGACGGCCCGCTGGGCCGCGATCCCGGCCGCCCGGGCGCTGGCCACGGCGACCGCTGCGTCGGGGCCTAGCGCGACCAGCCGGACCGGGCGGCCCATCGCCGCGAGCCGTCGGAGGACGGGCAGGAAGTCGGCAGGGTCGCGGGCGCTGAGGGCGAGCACGGCGGTGGCGGGCGGCGTCCGGCGGCCGAGCTCGGCCAGGAGGCCGGCGAACGGCCGGGACGCCGAGCGGCTCAGGGCGGCCAGCTCGTCCGCGATCCTCACGACCTGGGCGGAGGCCGCGCTCGGCGGCAGGTACAGCGAGCGCTGGCGGAGCGTGCCGTAGCCGTTGGCGGCCAGGCCGCAGGCCACGCCCGAGTCCACCAGCTCTCGGGCGAGCGACATCGCCGTCGTGTACAGCGACTCGACCAGGTCGTCGTCGTAGTGCCGCAGCCAGAACGGCCCGGGCACCGTCTGCGCGTCGCACGCGATGACCAGCTCCGCCGCGTGGGCGGGGTCGAGGCGGCGGCTGACCGGCCGGTGCAGCCGGGCGGTCGCCTTCCAGTGGACGCGGCGCAGCGGATCGCCCGGCTGGTAGGGCCGGACGCCCGCGAACAGGGCGGGGTCCTCGAACAGGCCCCGGCGCGTCCGGGTCGCGCCCGGCAGGAGGCTCACGGGTACCGCGGCCCGCACGGACAGGCTGCGCGGCACGACCCGGTAGTGGAGGCGCGGGCCGGTCTCCTCGTGCGCCTCGGACCGCTGCGCGAACAGGTCCGCGACTTGGAGCCGCGTGGCGTCCAGCTGGTACAGGCCGCGGCGGTCGGCCACGATCCGGAGACGTCGGGTCACGCGCTCGAACGGGCCGACCGTCCAGGTCGTGCGCAGGATGGCGAAGCCCGGCAGCTCGGACCGCTCGAGCTCCCGCCCGTCCACGCGCGCCTCGACGCTCACGAAGTCCTCGACCTCGAGCCAGGGCACGGGCAGCAGCTTGGGGTTGTGGACGACGAGGTCCAGGCCGATCGTCTCCCCCACCACCGCTCGCCCGGCCGACAGGCGGCGCTCGTACGTCAGGCCCCGCAGCTCGAACCGCGCCCAAGGCGAGCGGGCGACCCAGACCAGCCCCACGATGATCCCGACCGCGACCAGCGCAGGCGCCGCGAGGACGGCCCCCAGCACGACGAGCAGGAGCCCGGACCAGGCGCCGATCATGGCCTGTGGCCGACCCGCCCGCCCCCGTCGATCGCGCTCGGCGGCGCCTCGACCGAGCCCAGGACCGCTGCGATCACGCCCGCCGCGGTGGCCCCCCGCAGCTGCGCGTCGAGGTCGAGCAGGACGCGGTGGGCGAGCACCGCGGACGCGACGGCCTTGACGTCGTCGGCGAGCGCGAACGCGCGGCCGTCGAGGAACGCCCACGCCTGTGCGGCTCGATAGAGCGCGACGCTCGCGCGCGGACTGGCGCCGAGGCGCAGCTCCGGCCGCCGGCGGGTGGCCTGGACGAGCGCCACGACGTAGTCCTCGACCTCGTCGGCGACCTCGATGCCGCGGACCGTCTCGCGCATGGCGATGACGGCGCCGGGCTCGACCACGGGCCGCACGGCGTCGAGCGGCTCCGCGGCGGCGCGGTACCGGCTGGCGATCCGGCGCTCGCGGGCGCGGTCCGGGTAGCCCAGCGAGAGCCGGACGAGGAACCGGTCCAGCTGCGCCTCCGGGAGCGCGAACGTGCCCTCGAGCTCGATCGGGTTCTGGGTCGCCAGGACGAGGAAGGGGTCGGGCAGCTCGCGGGTCAGGCCCTCGATCGAGACCTGGTCCTCGGCCATCGCCTCGAGCAGCGCGGACTGGGTGCGCGGGGTGGCGCGGTTGACCTCGTCCACCAGGAGCACGTTGGTGAAGATCGGCCCGGGCACGAACCGGAAGTGGTCGCCCTCGAGCAGGCTCGCCCCGAGGACGTCGCTCGGCAGCAGGTCCGGGGTCCCCTGGATGCGGCCGAACGACAGGCCCAGCGCCCGGCTGAAGGCCCGCGTCAGGAGCGTCTTGCCGACGCCCGGCACGTCCTCGAGGAGCGCGTGCCCGTGGGCGACCAGGGCGACCGCGAGCAGGCGCAGGGGCTCGTCGTCGACGAGAACCGCCGAGTCCACGGCGTCGCGCAGCGCCGACCAGAATCCCCTGCCCTCGGGGTGGTGGGTCGTCGCTCGCTCTGCCACGGATCGCCGCCTCTCGTCGGAGTGCCATAGTCGACAGCCTGCTGCCGCCCGTGCACGGTACAGGAGGCGGACGCCCGGCGCCGGGCGGTCGTATCGTCCACCCAGCCACGGAGGAGGACTGGTGATGCGCCGCGTGACCTACTCGATGGGCGTCTCGCTCGACGGCTACATCACGGGGCCGGACGGCACCCTGGACTGGACGGCGCCCGACGAGGAGGTCTTCCGCTTCTGGATCGACGAGATCCGCGGCGTCGACGTCCACGTGATGGGACGCCGGCTGTACGAGACGATGCTGTACTGGGAGACGGCCGACCGGGACCCGACGCTCGGCGACGCGGGGCGCGAGTGGACCGCGCTCTGGAAGCCGCTCCCGAAGGTGGTGTTCTCGACCACGCTGTCGGCGGTGGAGGGCAACGCCCGCCTGGCGGCTGCCGGCCTCGCGGCGGAGATCGAGCGCCTCGGGGGCGAGCCGGGGGAGGGCGAGATCGCGATCGGCGGCGCGACGCTCGCCGCCGAGGCGGCCGCGCTCGGGCTGATCGACGAGTACCGGGCCGTGGTCTACCCGGTCCTCCTCGGCGGCGGCACGCCGTTCTTCCCGCGGGGCGAGCGCCGGGTGGACCTCGACCTTGTCGAGAGCCGCACCCTCAGCCCGCGCGTCGTCTACCTCCGCTACCGCGTGGTGCGGTAGCGGGCATGGCCACGACCTGGGCGGCCGCGGACGGTCGGCGGGCCAGGCCGGGACCCGGCCCGGTCAGGCGAGCCGCTCGGCCAGGTAGCGGATGGCGATCGGGTAGCGGTACTCGATCCCGCCGTGCTTGGCGGGGAACAGCTCGAAGAACGGCTCGACCGACCCGGCTGCCAGGCACGCGCGCCGGAACGCCTCCGCCCCGAGGTCGAGGTAGTACTCGTCCTGGGCGCCGGCGTCGATGTAGACCGCGCGCAGCGAGCGCAGGGCCGCCGCGCCCTCGGGGGTCCGCGCCATCCGGACCGGGTCCCAGCGCAGCCAGCGCGCCCAGACCTCGGGGTCGAGCTCGCCGGTCGCGATGTCGAACGGGAGCCGGACCGTGCCGTCCTCGTCGGCCGAGTAGGCCGCCGCGTAGCCGACCGACTCGAGGATGGGCTGGTCGTCGGGCCTGGTGAACGCCGGGCGGGAGCGGAAGTCCGCCCAGAACCGCTCGACCGATCCCTCGTAGTGGTCGCGCAGCGCCCGGGCGGCGGCCGGGAACATCGACCCGTAGCAGGCCTCGAACAGGGCGTCGCCGGCGTGCGTCGCGAGGCCGCCGAACAGGTCCGGCCGGAGCATCGGCGTGACCATCGCCCCGTAGCCCCCGCTCGACTTGCCGGTGATGCCGCGGTGCTCGGGGGCCGCCTTGGTGCGGTAGCGGGCGTCGACGAACGGGACCACCTCCTCGCACAGGTACGTGTGGTACCGGCCGGTGCCCGGCGAGTCGAGGAACTGGCTGCCGCCGTACGAGGTCCAGCAGTCCACGAACACGACCAGCGCCGGGGGCGGCGCGCCGTCGCCGGGGCCCTCCCCCGCGAACAGCGCGTCGATGTTCTCGGGCGTCGTCGGCCTGAAGGCGGACCGGTTGCGCCACATGTCGATCTGGCCGGTCATCCCCTGGATCAGGTAGATCGCCGGGTAGCGGCGCTCCGCGTCGTCGTCGTAGCCCGGCGGCGTGTACACCCAGACCGGCCGCTCCGCCGGGTCCCCCAGCCGGTTCCCCCGGAGCGCCCGGCTCTCGATCGTCAGTTCGTCGATGCGCCCGTGGAAGGGCCGCGACCAGGGTCGCACGGGGTGGCTCCTCAGCTTCGTCACCGGGCGTGGCCCACCCCTGCGACGGGCAGGCTTGAGGGGGCCATCGTACCCGCCCGCACCGCGCGCAGCCGACGCTCCCAGCGCTCGGCCAACGTGGCTATCGCTCCGTGCAGGAGAGGCAGGGGTCGATCGAGAGGAGGGCGACCGGCACCGCCGCCATCTGCGTCCCCGGCAGCATCCTCACCAGCGCCGGCAGGTTCGCGAACGTGGGCGTCCGGATCCTGACGCGGGACGGGCACGGCCCGCCGTCGGCCGCGACGTAGTAGAAGAGCTCCCCGCGGGGCGCCTCGACGCGGGCGATCGCCTCGCCGCGGAGGATGGGCGGCACCCGGACCCGCAGCGGACCGGGGGCCGTCTCGAGGAGCGCCAGCGTCTCCCGGCAGAGCGCGAGCGAGCGGCCGATCTCGCGCCAGCGCACGAGGACGCGCGCGAGGGCGTCGCCGCCGGTCTCGACGACCGGCTCGACCGCGAGCTCGTCGTATCCGGCGTATCCGGTGAGGCGGACGTCGAGCGCGACGCCCGAGGCGCGCGCGGTCGGGCCCACGGCCCCGAGCGCGGCTGCGTCCTCGTGCGTGATCCGGCCGACTCCCGCGAGCCGCCGCGCCAGCGCCTCGTCGCCGAGGACGAACGGCGCGATCCCGTCGAGATCGGTCTCGAGCTCGTCGAGCCTCCGCCGCACGAAGCCGAGGTCGGCGACGGGCAGGTCGGCGCGGACGCCGCCGAGGACCGCGATCGAGATGATGACCCGCGCGCCGGCCGTGGCCGCAAACAGGTCGAGGATGCCCTCTCGGACGCGCCAGCAGGACTGGAAGAGTGCCTCGAACCCGATCGAGTCGGCCGCGAGCCCGAGCCAGAGCAGGTGGGAGTGGAGGCGGGTCAGCTCGAAGAAGAACGTCCGGATGAGCCGGGCCCGTCGCGGGACCTCGACGCCCGCGAGCGCCTCGACCGCCTGGGCGTACGCGACGCCGTGCGCGACGGAGCAGATGCCGCAGACGCGCTCGAGCAGCAGGACGTCCTCGTCGAACGGCCGGCGCTCCGCCTCGGCCTCGATCGCGCGATGGACGTAGCCGAGGCCGAGGGACACGTCGGCCACCACGTCGCCGTGGAGCGAGAGCTCGAGCTGGATCGGCTCGGCGAGGACGGGGTGCTGGGGCCCGAACGGCACGACGGTCGTCGGCCGCTCGGACGGAGGCCCGGCCGTCTCGGCGGGCGTCTCGGCCGCCTCGCCGTCCGAGACGACGAGGTCTCGGTAGAGCCTGCCGCCGTAGTCGAGCGCCATGCCCGTGACGGGGACCGCCTGGAGCTCGTGCATCTCGTTCTCGACGAGGTAGGCGCCCGGGCAGCTCTCGTCGATGGCGGGGACGTGCCCACCGCGGCCGACCTCGAGCCGCAGATGCGCGAGGCGTCCGCCGCGCTCGAAGTGGTAGAGGACCGTCCAGCCGCCGTCCCGCGGCAGGGCGGTCGCGGTGACGAACCGCCAGCCCTGTTCGCGCAGCCGGCGCGCCTCCGCGGGCAGCTCGGCGGCCCCGACCAGGCGGGAGTCGAGCGCGGCTCTCATGGGACGGTGACGCTCTCGAGGTCGGCGTCGTGCGCGTCAATCGCCGGGTCGACCTGCCCCTTGGCCGGCCGGTCGTCCGGGGCGACGCGCAGGGGCTCGGGTCGCGACGGCCCCCCGGACGGAGAGCGCGGCGGCCGTACGTCCGCGAGCAGCGGGACGGCATCGATGATCCCGGCCAGGATCCGCCAGGGGGGCGGTGGGCAGCCCGGGACGAAGACGTCGACCGGGACAACCTCGCCCACGCCGCCGAGGACGTTGGACGCGCCGCGGAAGATCCCGCCGTGCGCCGCGCACGACCCCGCCGCCACGACGACCTTGGGCTCGAGCATCTGGTCGTAGACGGCCCGCAGGACCTCGGCATTCCGCGGGTTGGCGGGCCCCGTGACGACGAGCACGTCCGCCTGGCGCGGGTCGCCCACGTTGACCACCCCGAGCCGCTCCGCGGAGTAGCGCGGCGTGAGCATGTCGAGCACCTCGATGTCGCAGCCGTTGCAGCCGCCGCAGTCGAAGTGGACGAGCCAGGGCGAGCGCACCCGCGATCGGCGCACCCATCGCCGGAAGGGGCGGTCGGCGCTCATCCCATCGCCCCTTTCGTCGAGGCGAGGACCGCCGTCACCAGCGCGATCGCCGCGCCGCCGCCGCCGACGGCCCACGCGATCGCGAGCGCCGCTCGCCAGGTCGCGCGGGGCAGGGTGTTGTCGGCGACGATCACGATCGCGTAGAGCGCGGCGACGAGCGCGGCAGCCACGACGGGCAGTCGAGCGGCGGCGAGGACGATGAGCGCGAGGATGACGGCCGCCTCGTACCAGTGCCCGAGCTCCGCGATCGCGAGCCAGCCTCCGGCCATCTCCGTCGTGGAGCCCTTCACGAGCTCCTGGTGCCCGTGATGGGAGCTCGCGAGGTCGAAGGGCGACTTGCGCAGGGTCGCCGACAGGAGGACCGCGAGCGGAAGGGCGAGGGTGGGCACGGCGACCATGTACGGCGAGCCCGCTGCGATCGCGGCGCTCGAGAACGATCCAGCCGCCAGCGCGTACGCGACGACGACGAGGATGAGGAGGGGCTCGGTCGCCACGAGGACGACGAGCTCGCGCCCCGCGCCCAGCTGCGCGAAGGGCGACTCGACCGCCGACGCCGCCAGGATGAACGACAGGTTCGCCGCTCCGAGGACGAGGACCGCGACGAGCAGGTCCCCGCCGGCCAGGATGAGCGCGAACGAACCGGCGGCCAAGACGAGGTGCGCGGCCAGGAGTCCCGCCGCGACCCGGTCGCTCCCCGCGCTCGCCTTGGCCAGCAGCTTCGTGACGTCGTAGAGCGGCTGCAGGACCGGCGGCCCGACGCGCAGCTGCACCGCCGCGTTCGCCTTGCGGTCGACTCCGATCAGCAGGCCCACCGCGACCGGCGCGAGAAGCGTCCCGCCTGCGACGACCAGGGCGGCGAGAGGGTCGAGCGGGATCATCGCCACGTCCTCCTCATCGCTCATCCCGGCGCGCCGGGCCCCGCCGTCCCCAGGAGCACCGCCGCGAGGACCGCGGCGGTGACGAGGCTCGCGACGAGGACCCAGCCTACGAGCGCCGCGGGGCGGCCGACGCTCCCGTTCGGGACGCCGGCGGCGTCGCTGTCGCTGCCCCAGGCGAGCGTCCCGCCGCCCCAGTAGAAGCCGCCGCTCCGAGCGAGTGCCGTGCGGCCGCCCGGAGCCCGATGGAGGGTCCCCGGCCGGGCGGCGATCCCTGCGCCCGACAGGTACGCAGCCGGCGCCTCGCCGCGCACACGGGCGGCGGCCAGGACGGCGGCGACGCTGGCGGCGAGGAGCAGGCCGGCGACGAGCGGGACCTCGAATCCGCCGGTCCCGAGCGCCACGGACCAGCCTGCAGCCAGTCCGGGCCCCGCGCCGCTCCCGACCACGGTCCGGGCGGCGGGGTCGGTGAGCCAGGCAGCGAGCGGGGCCGCGAGCACGAGACCGCCGAGCGAGGCGACGGCGAGGACGGCCACGGCCGCCAGCTGTCGGCGGGGCAGCCGGCGGCCGGGCGTCGGAGCGCCGGGGGATGCCTCGTCGGCGGAGGCCACGACGCCAGGCTCCGCGGCGCCCCGGGCGACGGATCCGGAGCGGCGACGCACCAGCAGCCGCCCCACCACGCCCGTCCAGAGGGCCAGGTAGGCCGCCCCGCCGAGGGCGAGCAGCACCACGAACGCGACGTTCCGCGCGCCGGCCTCGATGATGGCCCACTTCGCGACGGTCAGGCCGAATGGCGGCAGGGCGAGGGTGGCGGCGGCGATCGCGAGCGGGGCCGCCAGGAGCGGGGCCGTCCGCAGCGCCCCCGCGAGGTCCTCCAGCTCGCGCGTGCCGGTCGCCTGCTCCAGCGTGCCCACCGACAGGAAGGCGAGCGCCTTCGCGACGGCGTGGAAGACGAGCAGCAGCAGCCCGGCCGACAGGGCAGCGCTCGAGCCGATTCCGGCCGCCGCCGTCGTCAGCCCGAGCGTGGAGACCGTCGAGAGCGCGAGGATGCGCTTGAGGTCGTGCTGGCGGAGCGCAGCCAGCGCGGCGGCGGCGAAGCTGACGGCGCCCAGCAGCACGACGAGCGGCCCCAGGGGCTCCTGGTCCGCGATCGCCGGAGAGAGCCGCATGAGGAGGTACGAGCCCGCGTTCACCATCGCGCTGGCATGGAGGAGCGCGCTGACCGGCGCGGCCGCGACCATCGCGCCGAGCAGCCAGCCCTGGAACGGCACGAGAGCCGACTTCATCGCGGCGGCGAGGATCGCCCCGCCGAGCACGAGCGGCACGGCGACGGGGGCCGTGCCGCCGCCGTCGACGAGAAGGCCCGAGAGGCGGGCGTTCGGGCCCGCCAGCCACTCGGCCGCGCCGAGCGCGACGCCGCCGGCGAGCCCGTAGGCGAGCGCGCGCCGCCCGGCCCCGAGGGCCGCCGCGTCGCCGTCGAAGGCGATCAGCATGACGCTGCACAGGGTCGTCAGCTCCCACCCGACGATGAGGAGTCGAAGGTCGTCGGCGAGGACCAGCAGGTTCATCGCGGCGACGAACACCAGCAGCCACGCGACGCTCGACCCCGCTCGGGCGGGGTCGATCCCCCTCTGGGCGAGATGGACGGGCGGGTACGCGAGGGCGTACACGATGATGACCCCGCCGACGAGGACCGAGACACCGAGGAGGGTCGCGGCGAGGGGGTCGACCACGAGCCCGCCACGGCCCGCGGCCTCGGGCGCCGCGGCGAGCTGCGCGGATGCCGCACCGACCTCGACGAACAGGTGCGCGCCGGCGAGGCCGACGAGCGCCAGGGTTCGGGTGCGCAGTGCGATCGCGAGGAAGACGAGCGCGATGGCCGCCGGTGCGAGCGACCATGCTGCCCCCGCCGGAGCCGCCGCCGGATCGAGGGGTCCGAGGCTGACCTCGAACCGTTCGGCTCGTCCGAGGACCGGACAGCCGCCCAGCAGCGCCGCCAGCCCGATGACGGTGCTCGCCACGGCGGCGCAGGCGAGCAGGTCTCGCGGCAGACGGCGGGAGCCGATCGACGGCAGCCGCATGAGCGCCGCCACCGCCGGCGGCGCCGCGACCAGGAGCAGGATTGCGCCGAGGCCGCCCATCATTCATCTCGTCGGCCCGCACGGGCGACCGCCCGGCGAGCGTCCTCGGGTTCACCATACCGACCTGCCCCGCCGGCGGCCTCTGCCGGTGGAAGGCATCGGCCGAGCCGGACGGACCGGGCCATGACGTGAACGAGCCCGTCCCGGCCCCGTGGCCGTCCTTCGGGCTGGCAGCCGCGGAGGCAGAGGACGGCCCGGCCTTGTGGCCGTGGCGCCCCCCGGACGGACGCCGGGCACACGAGGCAAGACGACTGACCTGCTCGCCTGGTACGCGGCGCCGTGGGCCAGCCCGCTCACCCGCTGCTCGAGGCCCGCCCCACCAACGTCAGCGCCGACCGCGCCCCGATCGCATGCTCCTTCGCCCGGTAGCGGCGCAGGGCGTCCTCGGCGCTCGCGCGCGCCTCCTCGACGCGCCCGGCCTCGAGCAGGACGTGCGCCCTGTCGAGCGCGACGTCGGCCTTGACCACCGCGAGGCCGGTCGGCGCGACGAGGGCGGCTGCCTCGTCGCTGAGCGCGAGGGCGCCCGCGGTGTCTCCGCTGCGGGCGAGGAGCCTTCCGCGCAGTGCGCGGTCCGTGGCGCGTTCGTGCAGCACGACCGACGCCCCCAAGGGCGACAGTGCCTGCGCTGCCTCCCCGTCGAGTCCAAGGTCGACGAGGACGCGCGCGAAGAGGACCAGGATTGCATTCCGGTTGAGCTGGCCGTGTTCGGGGACCATCGACAGCGCTTCGCTGAACCGGGACGCGGCGAGGGCCAGGTCCCCGTTCGCCAGCGCGATGAAGGGCTCAACCTCCGGATTGACGAAGTCGACCGGCATGCGGGTTGCGAGCCGGAGCCGCTCGCTCTCGTCGAGGTCCTCCCGGGCCCCGGCCGCGTCCCCCATCAGCGCCCGCGCCTCGGCCCGCCTGGCCAGCACCAGCCTCGAGGCCAGTTGCCCGCGCCAACGCTCGAGCAGCCGCCCCGCCTCGAGGGAGACCTGGCCGAGCGGGGTCGGCCCCGCCGCCAGAGCGATGAGGAGGTCCCCAGCGGCCCACTCGAGATGGTGCCGCGACCGTAGCTCCTCGGCCACCCGCAGGGCCTCGCGCGCCCACGCCACCGCAGCCTCCGGGTCACCGGCGAAGTGCTCCCGCTCCGAGAGCCTCAGGAGGACGACCGGCTCGTGGTGCCGGACGCCGTGCGCCCGGTACAGCCGGAGCGCGCGGAGGTCGTCGAGCTTGCCCGCGGCCAGGTCGATGGTCGAGGGGTCGG
>JAJYGO010000172.1 GCA_021785115.1 Chloroflexota bacterium
AACCGCCACCTGCGCCGGCACCGGAGCTGCCGGCGGCCGGCGTCGCGGTCGTACCGCTCGTCGACGCGGTCGTGACCTTCGCGACATGCCAGACGCCGCCGTTCGCCCTGATGCCCTCGCCGTTGGTCTGCCCGGGCGCCGTGTCGTTCGCGAAGTAGTACAGGGCGCGGCCGTTGTACGTGACCTGCGAGGCGCCATCGTCCGGGCGCGTGAACGTGGCAAACGTGCCGCTCACCCCGGACGCTCCGGCGGACCCGCCCGTCGGGACGACCAGGGCCGGCCAGAACGAGAGGCACTGCCCGGTGCAGATGCTTCCGTTCGCCGGGTCGGACGAGAGCGTGTAGAGCGTCATCCCGTTCGGCCCCACGAGGAACGTGCCGAGCGAGGTCGTCGAGCGCGTGCCGAGCGTGGCATGGGAGGACATGACGGGCGCGGACGTCGCCCCGCCTCCGTAGGACTGTGCCGCCGCCGGCAGGGCGGCGACGAGCCAGATCACGACGAGCGCAGCACTGGACAGCAGCACGTCGGCGATCGAGCGGCGGGGGACGCGAGCGTGCATCTGGTGCACCTCCTCGATCTGCAGGGAGACCTCGCGGCGCGAAGCCTCGCCAACACACGGCTCCTACGCCGGCTCGCCGCCCGCGGTTTCGGCACCCGTTCTGGGAAGCCGGAGACGCACGCGCGCTCGATCGACGCGCAGCGAGGCCAGTGCGAAAGGCGGGTATGCTCCCGAGCCACCGACGGACGCGGAAATCCGGCCGGGGCCGGCCCGCGTATGGAAGGGCGCGGGCCACGTGAGCTCGACGGGTCACGTGAGCTCGAGATGGGAGTCGGGGAGGGCGACGAGCAGACGGTGGACACGTGTCGCAGGCCATCCACGTTCCGGTGGCAGCTCCGATCGGCGTCGGCAGGCTGACGCCTGCTGCCGGTCGCGCGATGGAACCCGCCGGCAACGAGCGGACGCCGCCGCGCGTGGACGAGGTGGCGTCGCGGGTCGACGACGAGAGGGTTCAGTTCGATCGCGAACTGGTCGCCCGCATTGCGAACGGCGACGAACGGGCCCTCGGCGTCGCGTACGATCGCCACGCGGCGGTCCTCTACGCCGCGTCCGTCCGGATGCTCGCCGATCCGCTTGCGGCCGAGGAGGTCGTCCAGGACACGTTCCTGGCGTTGTGGAGCCACGCCGGGAGCTTCGACGGGGCGCAGGGCTCCCTGGCCGCGTGGCTCTTCGCGATCGCCCGGAACCGGACGCTCGACCATCTCCGCCGCGCGTCCCGGCGGCCTCGAACGGAACCGACGACGGCCCGGGAAGACGAAACCGACGACCTGTTGGAGACGCGGCTCGCGTCGGGCATGCCGGTGGGTGATGGCAGCACCGCGACCGATCCGGCGGAGACCGTGTCGCGCCGGTGGGCGGCGGCCGTCGTCCGGGCCGTGCTCCAGACGATGCCGCCGCTGGAGCGCGCGCCGCTCGAGCTCGCGTACGACGCCGGTCTCACGCAGCAGGAGGTCGCGGTGCGCCTCGGGTGGCCCGTCGGGACGGTCAAGACGCGGACCCGACGGGGCCTGCTACGGCTGCGCGAGCTGCTCGAGGGCAGCGGCGCGCTCGACGACCTGTTGGAGGTGCAGCGTGGAGCACGCTGACGCGCGCGAGCGACTGGTCGGCGCAGCGGCGGATCCGAGCGCGCTTGACCGCCTCGCCGCCCTCCTCGGATCGCCGGCCACCACGGCGGACACGGCGGACGGGCGCGCGGTGACCGCCGGCGCGGATGCATCTGCCGGTGTGCCCGATCCATCTGCCCCCGCGGCCGACGCACCTGAGGCGGCCGATGCGCGAGCCGACTCCGACCTGCGTGCGCACCTCGAGACGTGCGCGGCGTGCCGCGCGGACCTGGAGGGATGGCGGGCGACCGCAGCCGCCATCCGCGGCGCGCTGGCGTCGCCAGACCCGCGTCCAGACGCCGTGCCCGCCGATCCGGCCGCGCTGCGCGCTGTGACCCTCGCGCGGGTCCGCGAGTCCGGCGTCCGCACCGACCTCCCGGCCCGGCCCCTCGTGACCGGGATCCGGTCCGGCTGGGCGAGTCGCCTGCGACGGGGGGCGTTCTCCAACCCCCTTCGACTCGCCGGCGTGGCTGCGGCCGTGGTCGCGCTCGTGCTCGGCACGGCCGTCATCCGCGATCTGTCCGCGGAGCGGGACCGGGCACAGCAGACCGCCCGCGCGGCGGCGTCGCTGGCCGCGACCGTGGACCAGGTGCTGCAGGAACCGGGTGCGCGGGTCGTGACGTTGCATGGGCCTGCGAGCTCATCCGCGAGCGGCGTGCTGCTGTGGGGCCCATCCTCGGGCCAGGTCGTGGTGATGACCCAGGCGCTGGCGCCGCCGCCGGCCGGATCCTCGTACGACTGTTGGTTCGAGCAGGCCGGACGGCGCGTCGTGGTCGGTCGGATGACGTTCTCGGGCGACCTCGCCTATTGGGCGGGCCCGCTCGACGTGTGGACCTCCGGAGATCCTTCGGGCCTGCCGTTCGGCGTCAGCCTCGCGACCGCCGGAGGATCGCCCGGCGCTCCGATGCTGGTCGGCCGGTTGTGACGGGCGTCGCCCGCGGGTTCACCGCGGGTCGAGCGCGGAGCCGGGCGGCGGGGGCTCGTGGCTGACGTGACGCCGCGCGCCGTCCGCCGGATCGGATGCCACGCGCAGCTCGACGCAGCACGCGTCCGGTGACGGCGCGAACACGGGCTCTGCCCGGGCGTCCGGGAAACCCGCGGTCAGCCCCTGCAGCAGCGCCAGATTCATCGAGCAGGTCAGCTCGCGGTGCGTCGCAAGGAGGGCGTCGAACGGGCAGTTCCTGAGCCTGATCGTCGCCGCGTCCGAGCCCGTTTCGGGCTCGTAGCCGGATCGTTCGAGGCAGGCGACCAGGGCGCCGGCGCCGCCGGCCGGGTTCCCGGCGGCGGCAGCGATCCTGGCCCCGCGGGCTCGGGCGACCTCGAGCACGCCCGTGCGTCGGGTGCCCTCCGCACCCTGCTCGATCGCCGTCGCGAGGACGTCCGCCGCCAGCCCGTAGCGGCGCTCCGGCAGCGACACGGCGACCTCGCCGGGGACGCGCGCGTACAGCTTCGCGGGTCGTCCTGCACCCGGCCCGGACCGGCCGGTGAGCCGTCGGTACTCGACCCGAAGGAGCCCCGCGTCGACGAGACGGTCCAGGTGGAACGCGGCCAGCTTCCGGCCGATCCCGGTGCCGGCAGCCGCCTCGTCCCGACCGACGGGCGCATGGCGCGACGACACGAACTCGTACAGGCGCCGCCGGGTGGGCTCTGCGAGCGTCCCAACGGCAGACAGCCGGTCCGCCGGTACAGGTGCGTCCATCCCCTGACTCTACTACCAAAATGCGCTGGCACAAGTGTTGACACACCCCGAGATCCGATGCTATAGCTAGTGCGTACTGGCGTTAGAGACACGTCAGCCGCGGTGGAGGATCACTCATGGCAGCACCCGACCTCGAACTCCCTCGGCTGGCGGTCGCGGCGCCGGGCCTGCTTGCACAGGAGGCGCGCCCGCCTGCGCAGCAGCCAGGCCTGCGCGCGCAGGGGCGGACGGCGGAGCCCTTGGCAGGCGCCGCCACGCGGCCTCCGTTGAGCGACCGCGAGCGGCGGCGATTCGAGCAGTACCTCGGGGAGGTGCTCGGCCGCCTGGGGCTGGACTTCGCGACGCCGGCGACCACCGATACGCCGCGCCGATTCCTGCAGGCGCTCGTCGACGCCACCGACGGGTACGAGGGCGACCCGAAGCTGGTCACGACGTTCCCGACCGAGTGCCACGGCGGTTCGGCGTGCGAGCTCGACCAGGTGGTCGAAGGGCCGATCCCGTTCTCCGCCCTCTGCGAGCACCACGCGCTGCCGTTCATCGGCGAGTCCTACGTCGGGTACGTGGCGCACGAGGAGATCCTCGGGATCAGCAAGTTGACGCGTCTCGTCCGCGTGGTCACGCACCGCTTCGGCGTCCAGGAGCGCATGACGGAGCAGATCGCCGACGAGCTCACGCGGATCGTGTCACCGCACGGCGTGGCCGTCCGGCTCGTGGCGCACCACGCGTGCACGCAGATCCGCGGCGTTCGGGAGATGTCGGCACGGACGCGGACGACGGCATACCGGGGCGTGTACGTCCGCGATGCCGCATTGCGGCGGGAGTTCCTCGAGCTGTCCGGTGTCGGAAGGGGTGCGTCATGACGGTCGCGTCGACGGAAGCCACCGATGGCGCACGCGTCGGTTCGATCGATCTCGCGCCGACTGTCGAGGCCGGCGCCCCGCTTGCACCGCTGTCGGTTCGTCCGGTCCCGCTCGAGCTCGCATGGGACGCCGTCGATCCCGCCGCGTCCTCGCGCGGCGGCCTTCCGGACTCGCTGCGCGCCCGGTACGGCGGGGATCTGTTCGTGGCGCTGCACCCGGCTCGACCGATCGTGATCGCCAACTTCGTCTCGACCATCGACGGCGTCGTCGCCTTCGATCGCGAGGGTAGGACGGGCGGCGGCGAGGTCAGCGGCTACTCGGAGCCCGACCGGTTCGTCATGGCGCTGCTTCGCGCGCTCGCCGACGTCGTGATCGTGGGCGCCGGAACCGTGCGAGCCGGTGGCGGCGAGCCGTGGACGCCGGCGGGCATCCATCCGGAAACGGCGGTCGAGACCGCGGCGTGGCGAGCCGCGCTGGGCCTCGCGCCCCACCCGACGACCGTCGTGTTGACGCGTGGCGGGGAGCTCGACGTGTCGGTCCCGGGACTCTCGGCGCCCGATATGCCGGTCATGGTGCTCACGACGCCTGCGGGCTCCCGGCGCATCGCGCCCCAGGCTCGTGCCGGCCTCGTGGTCGCGGAGACGGGCTCGGACGTGGTCGATCCATCCGCCGTGCTCGACCTCGTGTCGGCGATCGGCGGTCGCGTCGCGCTCTGCGAGGGCGGGCCGCACGTCCTCGGGGAGTTCGTCCGTGCCAGGCTCGTCGACGAGCTGTTCCTGACGCTCTCTCCCCGGCTCGCCGGCCGCGACCCGCGCTCGCCGCGCCTGGGTCTCGTCGAGGGGTCCGCATTCGGCCCGTACGACGCGCCATGGCTCGGGCTGCGGTCTGCACGTCGCGCCGGAGACCACCTGTTCCTGCGCTACGCGAGACGGACCGTGATGGAGGAGGGGGCCGCGTGATGGACCGGCTGGGGACCGTGGCGATCGTGGGCGGCGGACTGGCCGGTGCGACGGCGGCGCGGGCGCTGCGCGACGAGGGTTTCGACGGCGGGCTCGTGTCGTCGGGGACGAGAGCGAGTTCCCGTACGACCGGCCTCCACTCTCCAAGGGCTATCTCCGCGGCGAGATGACACGCGCCGCGCTCGGCGTGAACGAGCCGGCCTGGTACGAGCGGCAGTCGATCGACTGGCGGTGCGGCCTGGCCGTCGTCGAGCTCGATGCGGCTGCCCGCGTGCTGCGCCTGTCGGACGGTTCCCGTGTGCGCTTCGACGCTCTGCTGCTCGCCACCGGTGCTGCGCCGCGAATCCCGGACGTGCCGGGGGCGCACCTGCGCGGCGTACATGCCCTCCGGACGGCCCGCGACGCGGACGAGATCCGGGAAGCCGCAGCGGCCGCCTCGCGCATTGCCGTTGTCGGGGGCGGCTGGATCGGCGCAGAGGTCGCGGCGTCGCTGCGTCAGCTCGGCTGTGACGTCGCGCTGGTCGTGCCCGGGCAGGCGCCGCTGGAGCGCGTCCTCGGGTCACACGTCGCCTCCGTGTACCGCGAGCTCCACGAGTCGCACGGCGTCGACGTCATGGCCGCGGAGCGGGCTGCCTCGTTCGAGGGCGGCGGGCGCGTTGCGGCCGTGCGCATGGCTTCGGGCCGTCGGATCCCTGCCGACCTCGTCGTCGTCGGCACCGGCGTCGAGCCTCGAACCGACCTCGCGACGGCGGCAGGCCTGCCCGTCGATGGCGGGATCGTCGCGAGCGAGTACCTCGAGACCGGCGCGCCCGGCGTGTTCGCGGCCGGCGACGTCGCAGCCGCGTGGCACCCACGCCTCCGGGTGCGGCTGCGTCTCGAGCACTGGGACAACGCCATCCGGCAGGGCCGGACCGCGGCGCTGAACATGCTCGGCCGCCGCACCGCCCACGATGCCGTCCCGTACTTCTATTCGGACCAGTACGACCTCGGGATGGAGTACTTCGGCCACGCCTCGGGGTCGGAGCGAGCCGTGCTGCGGGGCGTTCCTCGCGATGGCGCATTCATGGCGTTCTGGCTGCGCGACGGCGCGATCGCCGCCGCAATGCACGCGAACGAGTGGGACGCGGCCGACGACCTGCGCCGGCTCGTCGAGCAGTCGAGCCGGGTGGATCCCGCGCTCCTGGCGGACGAGAAAGTGCCGCTCGGGGTGCTCGGCACCGAGCAGGCCGCCTGACGGGGAAGGGGACTCGGCCGCGCGCGACGAGATAGCGCAGCCGATCCCGCCCTTGCCACCACGATGTGGCGCGCCGCGCCGGTGAACCGGCCCGAGGGCAGGATCCTCGGCGCGCAGTACGTCGGCGTCCTCGGCTCGGGCTTCACCCGGTACGACCTCACGGTGACGTCCGGGATGCCGAAGGAGCTGCTGGCGGGAACCGGTTGGCGGACCGGGACCGTCATCCACGGTCTCCTGCTCGGCGAGGGGGACGCCGCGTACGCGGGCTCGGGCGGGATCGCGATCATGCGCGGCGATGCCGTCGACACGAAGGGCGCCCCGCTTCCGACGACGGTCACCATCCGCACGTCACCGGCCGGCGCGCGCGTGTTCGATGCCGGCACGTTCGCATGGGCAGACGGGTTCGCGCCGCCCGCGATTGCGCTCGGCGTGAGCGCGGCGAGCTTCGACCGCTTCAACAGGAACCTGCTGACCTGGTTGGGATTCCCGCCGAAGGGATGAGCGTCGGGCGGCCCGGGTTGCGGCCCTACTGCGTGGCGAGGCTCGCCGCCGGGGCGCGGAGCTCGGCCGGCCGCCACGTCCACGACCACCGGGCGATCGCCAGGCAGCCGAGGGTCTCGAGGGCCGCGATGAACACGTAGTGCGGCGTGGCCGAGCCCAGCCCGAGCACGTATGCCACCGTCACCACGGCGGCGGCGATGTTCGCCCACCGCGCGGTCCGCTGCGGCAGCAGCAGCGAGAGCAGGACCATCGCGATCGGCACCTCCGCGACGACCGCGGCGATCAGCAGGAAACCAGGGGTGATCTGGATGCCGTCCGCGCTGCCCGTCAGGACCTGCTGGAGCGTGCCCGGGCTCATGAACGACAGGATGTCCGCGAAGATCATGTTGAGCATGACGAACACCCACGCCGCGGACAGGCGCGCCCTGATGCCGACCGGTTCGGTATGCACGATGACTCCTTCGGCCGGACGGGGCGAGCCGGTGCCGGCGGGCGTCGATGCGGATACTAACGCTGTTAGCATCGACTGCAGGCATCCTGGACTAACGGTGTTAGTATGTCAAGCGGGCCGTTCGGCCCGTCCGGGAGCACACGACATGGAGGCGTGGTGCCGCGCAGGAAGCGCGAGGGTGAACCGTTCGAGACGGTGAGCCGCGAGCGCGTGCTGCGGGCGGCGGTCGCGCTGGTGGACGAGCGCGGGATCGAGGCCCTCACGATGCGCGATCTCGCCGGCCGGCTCGGCATCGAGGCCGCGTCGCTCTACAACCACGTCTCGGGCAAGGACGACCTCCTCCTCGGGATGGCGGACCTCGTCATCGCGGAGATCGACCTGCCGTCAGAAGGCACGGGCTGGCGCGAGGCCATGCGACGCCGGGCCATGTCGGCGCGCCAGCTCTTCGCGCGTCACCCGTGGGCGGCCGCGCTCATCGACACCCGCATGCAGGCTCAGCCGAGCGGCCTCGCGTACGCGGACCGCGTCCTGGGCACGCTCCTTCGCGCGGGCCTCTCTCCGGCCGTCGCGGGCAACGCGTTCCTCGTCCTCGACAGCTACATCTACGGCTACGAGCGCCAGCGGTCGATCCTGGCCAGGGATGACGGCGGCGACTCCACGGACACGGCGCAGGAGGTCGCCGATGCGATCGAGCCGGGCGCCTTTCCGGCGCTCATGCAGGTGGCGGCGGCGTACGCGGAGGAGCCGTTCGACGAGGATGCCGGGTTCGCGTTCGGCCTCGACCTGCTGCTCGACGGGATCGAGCGGCTGCTGCCGGCAGGTCAGCCGCAGAAGAGGCCATGATGGACGCGATACCTCCCTTGGCGGCGTGCGCCCGATACGTGTCGTGCGGCTGAACGGCCGCACGCGCCTCGCGCTGCACGTCCGAATCGGCGCGACGGCGACCGTCGACCCTTCCTTCACCCGCACTTCGGAGCCTGCGTGACCATGCGAGCAGCGATCTTCAACGGACCGCACAGGATCGAATACGGCGAACGGCCGGATCCGGTCATCCTGGAGCCGACCGACGCGATCGTGCGAGTCACGCTCGCGTGCGTCTGCGGCTCGGACCTCTGGTACTACCGTGGCCTCACCCCGCACGAGCGCGGCCCGATCGGGCACGAGTTCATGGGCGTGGTCGAGGAGGTCGGCGCGGCCGCCACCGATCTGGCCAGGGGCGATCTCGTGGTCGCGCCGTTCACGTACAGCGATGGCACCTGCCCGATCTGCCGGGCCGGCGTGACGTCGCAGTGCCTCCACGGTGGGGGGTTCGGAAACCACGGCATCGACGGGGGTCAGGGTGAGGCGGTCCGCGTGCCGCTGGCAGCCTCGACACTCGTGAAGGTGCCCGGCTCCGGTCATTCGGACGAGACCCTGCGCTCGGTGCTCGCGCTGTCCGACGTCATGTGCACCGGGCACCACGCCGCGATGAGCGCGGGCGTGAAGCCGGGCGACACAGTGGCCGTGGTCGGCGACGGCGCGGTCGGGCTCTGCGCCGTGATCGCCGCCTGCCGCCTCGGCGCATCGCGCGTCATCGCGCTCAGCCGCAACCCCGCGCGCCAGGCGCTCGCGCGAGCGTTCGGCGCGACCGACGTCGTGAGCGAGCGAGGCGAGGCCGCCAACGCCGCGGTGCTCGAGCTCACCGGCGGGCTCGGCGTGAACGCCGCGCTCGAGTGCGTCGGGACGGGGGAGTCGATGGCGACCGCCTTCGCGATCGCGCGGGCGGGCTCGACGGTGGGGGCCGTCGGCGCACCGCACGACGTCCGGGTCCCGATCGAGACGGTGATCTTCAGGAACGTCGGACTCCGCGGGGGTGTCGCGCCGGCTCGCGTGTACATCCCCGAGCTCCTCCCGGACGTCCTCGAGGGCCGCATCGAGCCGGGCCGCGTGTTCGACTTCGAGACGGAGCTCGAGCACGTCGCGGAGGCCTACGCGGCGATGGACGAGCGGCGGGCGATCAAGAGCCTCCTGCGCGTGGGCGCGGCGTGACGGCCCACGAAGGGAGTCCCATGCCTGCGCACCGCGGCGAGTGACCCTCCCGCGGAGAGTGACCGTCCCGCGGCGAGTGACCGTCCCGCGGCGAGCTGACGGATCAGCGAACAGGAGACGAAGGAATGGAGTTCACACCGAAGCCCCCGACCTCGAAAGCGCCGGCCGACACGTTCACCGGCGATGCCTGGGTCGACATGATCGTGCGTGGCGAGGCGCCGTCGCGCGTCCGCGCGGCGATCGTGCGCTTCGCGCCCGGCGCCAGGAACGCCTGGCATGTCCATGCCCTCGGGCAGACCGTGCACGTGACCGAGGGCGTCGGGCTCATCCAGTCGCGCGGAGGGCAGGTCGCCGAGATGCGTCCCGGCGACACGGTCGTCACGCCTCCCGGCGAGTGGCACTGGCACGGCGCCGCGCCCGACCGGTTCATGACCCACCTCGCGATCTGGGAGGCGCCGGACGACGGAGGCCCGGAGACCGAGTGGGGCGACCTCGTCACGGACGAGGAGTACGGCGCCGCACCGTGAGCGCTCACCGCGAGTCTGTCCAGGCCGGCCCCGACGCGCGCCGAGTACCGCAACGACGGTCTACGGTGTCACCACTGAGCCAGCCGAGCCCGAAACCCGGGGACCACGTGTCCGGCCGACAGTGCGTAGGTCGGGCCGAACGTCCACCTCGACGCGCCACGGCTGACGCTCCGGTGGTCGACGAGCCATGAGATTGGCACGGGGTGAATAGTGACCGACGCCCATTGCTGACCCGCGCGTCATCGCCTGGTGGACCACCCGCATCTGCTCGTCAGTCACGACCATCGGCACGTTGCAGGTTGACTTGCAGGTTGCATGCTTGCGTGAAATGACAAGTCCGGTCCCTTGTGCCCGGCGATCGTGCGGGCCCCGGACCGACGGGGGCGCCGTTCACTGCCTCCGCGGATGCGCGTGAGCGGCTACACGCTGACGCCCTCGGTCTGGCTGACCCTCGCGTCGGCGGGCTTCATGCTGCTGCTCTCAGCACTCCTGTGGCGTCGCCGCGACGTCCGAGGTGCACTGCCGCTGTCGATCCAGGCCGTCCTCATCGCGGTCCTGTGCGTGGCGCTGGCCGCCGAGACGGCCGCCATCGACCCTGCGGAGCGCGCCTCCTGGTTTCTCGTCCGAAGCGCGCTCATCCTCCCGGGCGGGCTCGTCATTCTCTGGTTCGCCATCGAGTACGCCTCGTTCGAGCGCTGGCTGACGCGCCCGGTGGTGGCGTTCTTCGTCGGATCGGTGGTGCTGCACCTCGCCCTGTACCTGCCGGGGGGTGGCACGCTGATGTGGTCGCGGGTGTGGTGGGACGGCGAGGAGCGCGGCACGCTGACGCTGCTCGGAGGCGTCTTCACCGCGGGCGCGCTGGCGGCCTTTGTGCTCGCGACGGCGATCCTCCTCGTGCTGTTCGTCCGCTCGCCCGCGCACCGCGCGCCGGTCGCCCTCATCCTCGCCGGCCAGATTGCCGTGCGCCTCGTGTACCCGGTCGCGACGCTGAAGCTCATCGAGCTGCCCAACGCCGCGACCGTGCTCGTGTTCGACTTCGCCGCCCTCATGTACGCCGTGGCCCTGCTGCGGTTCCGCCTGTTCGACCTCGTGCCGGTGGCCCGCGAGACGATCCTCGCGCGCATGCCCGACGGCCTCCTCGTGCTCGACGGGCAGGGCAGGATCGCCGACCTCAACGAGGCTGCGCTGCGCCTGCTCGGACGTGACCGGTGCTCGATGCTCGGCCAACCGGCCGCACTGGCGCTGGCCGCCTCCCCCGATCTCGCGCGCTGCGTGCTCGACGCGGACACCGCCGGCGAGGCCGCCTACGAGTCGTCCGACGGCACGCGCACCTGCCAGGTCAGCAGCACCCCGCTGGCCGACTGGCAGGGCCGGCCGATGGGGCGGCTCGTCCTGCTCCACGACATCACGGCGCTGCGCCGCGTCGAGGCGCAGAGATC
>JAJYGO010000030.1 GCA_021785115.1 Chloroflexota bacterium
CCTCGCCGAGCTCGCGCTGGATCGCCTTGAGCTGCTCGCGCAGGATGTACTCGCGCTGGGTCTTGTCCATCTCGGACTTGACCTCGGACTGGATCTTGCCCTTCAGCTCGAGGATCTCGATCTGGCGCGCGAGGAACGTCGAGACGATCCGGAGGCGCTCCTCGACGTCGATCGTCTCGAGGAGCTCCTGCCGCTGCTCGGTGCTCATGTCCGGACTGTAGGCCACCATGTCGGCCAGCAGCCCGGGCTCGGTGATGTTGCGCGCCGCGAGCGCGGCCTCGGGCGGCACGGGCGCGCCCGACTGGACGTACTGCTCGAGCTGCGACTGGACGTTCCGCATGAGCGCCTGCACCTCGAGGCCCGAGGCCCTGGCGTCCTCGAGCATCTCGATGTCGGCGATCACGTACGGGTCCGTCTGCTCGAACCCCACGACGCGGATTCGCTGCTGTCCCTGGACGATCGCGCGGACCGTCCCGTCCTGCAGCTGCACGACCTGGGCCACCTTCGCGAGGGTGCCGACGGGGTACAGCTCGGCGGGATCGGTGATGTCCTCGCGCTCGGCCTCGCGCTGCGTGACCAGCGCGATGGGCGAGGAGTCGGCGACGGCAGCGTTGAGGGCCTTCACCGAGCGATCGCGCCCGACCTGGAGCGGGACGATCATCTCGGGGAAGATCACCGTCTCGCGCAGGGCGAGCAGCGGCAGCTGCCGGCGGGATGCGCCGGGCTCTTCGGTTGTCGGCCGCGCCTCGTCCGGGCTCGACGGTCGGTCTGTCATGACGGTTCTATCTCCTGCTGGAGGGTCCGGGTTCGGACACCGGCGACGACGCCTGTGCCTCCGTCTCCTCGTCTTCGGCTGGTTCGGTGTAGAGGGCTTCCAGGATCGGCGTCCCCAGCTTCTCTTCGAGCTCGAAGAGGATCCGGATGCCGGCGAGGTTGACCCCGAGGTTCTGGGTGAGGTGCCGGATCCAGAGGACCCGGCGAAGGTCGCGTTCGGAATAGAGGCGGATGTTGGTCGGGGTGCGGGCGGGGCAGAGAAGCCCCTCGTCCTCGTAGATCCGCAGGGTTCGCGGATGGACTCGGACGATGCTGGCCGCGACGCTGATCACGTAGACCGGCTGACTCGGATCCCGCACCCGGTCCCGCACGTCCCGTCCGCCTCGCTCAGCGGCCGTTGGACGAGGCCGCGCCGGCGCCCGCGCCCGCGTCCTGCTTCTGCGCATCCGTCGTCGGCGAGATCCGGATCTGGCGCGGCCTGGCCTCCTCGCGCTTCGGCAGCGTGAGCGTCAGCACTCCGTGCTCGTAGTCAGCCTGCGCCTTGTCGGCACTCACGTCGGCCGGCAGCTGGATGGTCCGGCTGAAGCGTCCCCGCCGCAGCTCCTGGTACAGGTAGCCGTGCTCGTCCTCGCGGCGCTCGTCCCGGAACTCGCCCGAGATCGTGAGCGTGTCGCTCTCGACGGTCACGTCGACGTCCTCCGGCTTCACGCCGGGGAGCGCGGCCTTCACGACCAGCGCGTCATCCGTCCGGTAGATGTCGAGCGGCAGCGTGCCCTCGGTCTCGGCCCAGCGCCCGGTGCCCGGGCGCACGTAGGAATCCTCGAGCAGCCGGTCCATCGCCTGGCGAAGGGAGACGAGCTCGCCGAACGGGCTCGTCCTGCGGATCATGGTCATGGTCTGAACCTCCCGTGGCTTCCTGCCACTTCATCTCGTCGATGCGGCCCCGGCGCCAGGCCGGAGGGGCGGTCGTCCGCTCACCCGCGCATCGGCGACGATGATCCGCCATGACAATAATGTTGTCAAGAGTGTTGCGCGTTCTTCATCCCTCGATGTTGCCAGTGGTTCCCGCATGACTCCTCCCTCTTGTTGATCGGCACCGACGCCACGTTCAGAACGCCGCCGCCCGTCGAGGCCTCGTCGCGCGCGACGACGGTGGCAGGGACGCCGAACGCGAGCGCCCCAAGGTTCACGTCGTGCCCGCGTCAGCCGTGGTGGCCGTCATCAGCGCCTCGCTGCACGGACCAGACCACCGTGATGCTCGTGACGCTCGGTCCCCCGGACTCGCCGGGGACGGTGCAGGAGGCGAGCGTCGTGGTGACGCGGCCGACAATCCCGCGGAGTAGCCGCTCGTCCGCGGGGACGTCGCCGCCGGTGGCGTAGGCTACGAGCTCGCCGGTTCGGCAACGGCCGGCGGTGCCGCCGGTTCGGCGCTCGCACCGGCGAACCGGGCACGAACCGCAGCAGGGGGAACCGGGGTGGAGACGCAAGCGCCAGGGTTCGCGGCCGACGTGCGTCCGCTCTTCCGCGAGCGGGATCGTTCGTCGATGTCGTTCCGCTTCGACCTCTGGGACTACTCCGACGTGAAGGCGAACGCCGACGACATCCTGGCCGCCACGGAGGCCGGCGACATGCCCTGCGACGGAGCGTGGCCGGCGGAGCGCGTCGCGCTGTTTCGGAGCTGGATCGAGGGCGGCTTCCAGCCGTAGGCGCGAGCGGCTTCGGGCCGCGGAGTGGCAGCCCATGGTCCGGTCGGACGCCGGGCCGAATCGTCGTGCCCGGCGCCGTTCAGGCGAGCGCCGCGTGCCAGGTTTCGGCCGGCGTCACGCCGACACTCATCCCGACGCGCTCAGGCCGGCGCCGGGCCCTCGTGCCAGATGCCGGCCTGCATGACCCGCCGGACCTCGAAGCCCTCGTCGAGCTCGACGAGGTCCGCTCGAAGCCCGGCTTCGATCCGCCCTCGGTCGGACACGCCGAGCAGGGCGAGCGGGTTGGCGGACGCCGCCGCGGAGACCCGGGGAAGCGGCGCGCCGAAGCGCGCGAGGTTGCGGACGGCCGAGTCGAGCGCGATGACCGAGCCGGCAAGCGCCCCGTTCGAGACGAGCCTGCACTCGTCTCCGCGGACCTCGACGTCCAGGCCTCCGAGAGTCCCCCGCCCATCGCCGGTCCCGGCGAGGCTGATCGCGTCGCTGACGAGCACGAGGCGGGCCGCGGGCTTCGCCCGCAGGATCAACGCCCAGAGCAGCCGGTCGACGTGGTGACCGTCGAAGACGACCTCCGTGTAGACGTCGTCGCGAGCCAGGGCGACCGCCGCGAGCCCCGGTGCGTGCTGATGGACGCCGGACATCGCGTTGAACAGGTGCGTCGTGGCGCGTGCCCCGGCGTCGTAGCCGGCCATCGCCTCGTCCGCGGTCGCGACCGAGTGCCCGAGCGACGTCCAGGTTCCGCGCTCGGCGAGCGCGCCGATCAGGTCGAGGGCGCCGGGCGTCTCCGGCGCGATCGTCGTCAGGCGGAACATGTTCGGCGTCGCGAGGAGCGGTTCGATCTCGCGGAACGGCACGTCGGCGGGCGCGCGGACGAACCCCGGGTTCTGCGCGCCGACGCGCTGCGGCGAGATGAAGGGGCCCTCGAGGTTGAAGCCGAGCGGCTGTGAGCCGTCCTCCGGCGCGACCTGGATCCAGCGGCGCACGCGGTCGCCGAACTCGAGCAGCGTGTCGATCGGTGCGGTGACGGCCGTCGGCACGAACGAGGTCACGCCGCGCGGCAGGAGTGCGCGCGCCATGCCGTCGAGCGAGCCGTTCGGCCCCATCGCGTCGTGCCCGCCCCATCCGTGGACGTGCACGTCGACGAACCCGGGCATGATCCAGGGTCCGGACGACTCGGCATCGTCGAGCTCGACCCGTGCGATCCTGCCGGCCTCGGCGACGACCCGTCCCGGCGCCACGCGGTCCTCCAGCACGAGCCTCCCGCGCGCGATCATCTCGGACACCCGCACCTCCCTGCCTCCCGTTGCGGCCCGCCTCGCTGTCGATCAGCCCGTGACGGCGACAGCTGCTGGTGACGGCTCCGCCTCCGCTGAGCCTCCCTCTGTTCCCGCCGTCTCCGACGATCCCGCGTCCGACCGGCCGGACGCCGCCGCCGACGGCCCCGCCGTCTCCGGGGACCCGGCCCCGCCCGTCGCGGCCGATGCCTCCGCGCCGAACACCGCGGCCCCGATCGCCCCTGCGAGCGTCCCGAGCTCCGCCTGGACGAGCCGAACCGACTCGGGCGAGGTCATGTGGACCCGCGACCGGAGCTCGTCGCGGACCGGCCCGAGCAGCAGCTCGCCGGCGTTCGCGACGCCCCCGCCGAACACGACGACGTCGGGCGTGAGCAGCGTGACGAGTCCCGCCACGGCGATTCCGAGGTACCGCCCGGCCTCCGCGAGCCCCGCCATGGCGCGCCCGTCTCCGGCGCGCGCGGCCTCGACCGCCTCCTCGGCCGTCTCCGTGCCACAGGCGGCCGCGATCGCCTGCGCCTGCGCGTACGTCTCGACGCACCCGCGACTGCCGCACCCGCACCGCGGACCATCGGGGTCGATCGTCAGGTGCCCGACCTCGCCGGCCGCGCCGTCGAGCCCCAGGTGGAGCCGCCCGGCGACGGCGATCCCGCCGCCGACGCCGGTGCCGAGCGTGATCCCGACCATCGTCGCCGCGCCGCGGCCCGCTCCGAGCCGCAGCTCCGCGAGCGTGAACGCGCGCGCGTCGTTGACGAGATGCGCGGGCACCCCGACGGCCTCCGAGACGGCGGCGACGACGGGCACGCCGCTCCAGTCGACGTGGATGTTCGGGGTGAACCGGACGGTGCCCCGGATCGCGTCGTAGCGGCCGGGGACCGCGATTCCGATCGAGGCGACCGGTCCGTACCTCGCGCTCGCCTCGCGTGCGCAGCCGATCAGCTCCGCGACGATCGCCGATGCGCCGCCGTCGGCCGGCGTCGGCGCCGACCCCGAGTCGATGCACCGCCACTCGCCGCCCTCGTGCCCGACGATCGCCCACTTCAGGAACGTGCCCCCGAGGTCGAGCCCGAGGTGAACCGTCACTCCGTGCCTCCCGCCCCCTCCGGTGCAGGCCCGACGCGCTCCCTGAGCTCGCGCCAGACCCGTTCGGGCGAGAGCGGCAGCTCGCGGATCACGGCGCCGGTGGCGTCACGGACGGCGGCCGCGACGGCCGGTGCCACGCACAGCAGCGCACCCTCGCTCATGCCCTTCGCACCATACGGCCCCGGGCCGTCCGCGTTCTCGACGATCGCGCTCTGGAGCTCGAGCGGCAGGTCCATGCTCGTCGGGATCCGGTAGTCGATCGCCCCCAGGTTCCGGATCCGGCCCGACTCGTCGAAGAAGTACGCCTCCATGAGCGTGTGACCGAGGCCCATCACCGCCGCTCCCTCGTCCTGCGCGCGGACCTGGAGCGGGTTCACGGCGCGGCCGACGTCCGAGACCGTCACGTGGCGGAGCAGCGTCACGTCCCCGGTGTCCCCGTCGACCGCCGCCTCGACCGCCGTGCAGTTGAACTCCCAGAACGCCGCCGACCCGCCCAGCGGGTGCCCCGGCTCCTCCTCCTTGCGCATCTCGCCGTTGCCGATGACCTCGCCGCCCAGCCGGCCGAGCCCGCGCTTCAGCACGTCGAGGATCGAAATCGCCCGGTCCTGCAGCCGGACGCTCCCGCCCTCGACGACGATGGCCTCCTCCGGCTCGTTCTCCAGGCGCGCGGCCATCGACCGGATCTTCGACTGCACGTCCCGGCACGCGCGCAGCACGGCGGTCCCCATCAGCACCGACGAGCGGCTGGCCGACGTCTGCGCGTCGTACGGGACGAGGCGCGTGTCGCCCATGACGACGGTGACCCAGTCGAGCGGCGCCCCGAGCTCCTCGGCCGCGATCTGCGCGAAGATCGTCCGCGCGCCCTGGCCCATGTCGGACGTGCCGGCGTAGACGATGACGCTGCCGTCCGCGAGAAGCCGGACCGTCGAGTACGACAGCCCCGTGGTCGGGCCCGACTTGATGCCGAGGGCAAGACCGCGCCCGTGTCCCTCGGGCAGCGGAGTGCCCCAGCCGATCGCCTCGGCCGCCTTCCGGACCGTCTGCCGCCACTCACCGTCGGCGGGGGTGTCGTTCGGGATGAACGGCTCGCCTTTCGCGGCGAGATTCCGGAGTCGGAGCTCGAGCGGATCGATCCCGAGCGCGCGCGCCGCGTCGTCGATGTTCGATTCGACCGCCCAGTTCACCTGCGGGTTTCCGAACCCGCGGAACGCGGTCGATGGAGGCGTGTGCGACAGGATCCCGCGGGCGACGATCCGGGCCGCCGGCACTCGGTACGGGCCGCAGGCGGGGTAGCTGCCCTTGCTGACGACGCGATCGGCGATGTCGGCGTACGCACCGATCAGGTAGTCGGCGGCGACGTCCTGGAACACGAACGTGCCGTCCGCGCCGACGCCGGTTCGGACGCGGACGCGGGCCGCGGCGCGCCGCACCGCCTGGAACGTCTCCTCGAGCGTCAGCGCGAGCCGCACGGGCCGGCCGGCGCACAGCGCCATGAACGCGACGAGCGGCTCGTATTTCGGGTGCTGCTTGCCGCCGAACGCGCCCCCCGGGTCGGGCGCCACGACACGCACCTTCGACAGCGGCAGGCCGAGCAGGTTCGCGATCACGCGCTGCAGCCAGTAGGGGTGCTGGATCGTGC
Source organism: Chloroflexota bacterium (assembly GCA_021785115.1). The sequence goes on from JAJYGO010000030.1 coordinate 6,492, forward strand.
TCCAGATGGTGATCCCGTCCTCGTCGGGCGCCGCCGCGAACGCGTGCGGTTCGATGGCGAACTGCGTGACCATCGGGAACGCGTACGTGTGGTCGACGACGAGGATCGGCCCTGCGCCGGCGGCATCCACGTCGCCCCAGCCGAACCGGTGCTCGCGGAGCACGTTCGTCATCGCGCACGGGTCGCCGGCGCGGAGCTCCGGGTCCTGGACGAGCGGCGCATCCGGGGCGAGCGCGGCGTCGATCGTGAAGGCCGCCGTCAGCTCGTCGCGCTCGACCCGCACCAGCCGCGCGGCCTCCTCGGCCGCCTCGCGTGTCTCGGCCGCCACCGCGGCGACGGGCTCGCCGTGGTACTTCGTCTCGCCGACGGCCAGGATCGGGCGGTCCTGGAACTGGGGCCCGAACCGCGGAACGGGCTGCGGCAGGTCCGCGGCGGTCATGACGAGCCGGACGCCCGGAACCCGGCACGCCTCCGACGTGTCGATCGAGACGATGCGTGCCCGCGCGCAATCGAGCGTGACGAGCTTCGCGTGCAGTGCGTCGGGGATCTGGAGGTCCGCGGCGTACTGCTGGCGTCCCGTGACCCGGTCGCGGCCGCCGCCCCTCTGCACCGACGCGCCGACGCCCTCGCCGGTCATCGCGCCTCCTCCTCGGCGACGCCCAGGACCGCCTCCGCGATCTGCCGGTACCCGCCGCACCGGCACAGGTTGCCGGCCAGTCCCTCCTCGACGGCGGCGACGGTCGGGTGGGGGTCGAGGTCGAGCAGCGCGCGCGCCGACATCAGCTGCCCGGGAATGCAGTACCCGCACTGCGCAGCGCCCTTCTCGAGGAACGCCTCCTGCAGCCGGCTGAGCCGGCCGCCCTCCGCGAGGCCCTCGACCGTCCGCACGTCGGCGCCGTCGGCCTCCACCGCGAGCACGAGGCACGCATCGACCGTGCGGCCATCCATGGCGACCGTGCACGCGCCGCACTCGCCGACCAGGCAGCACTCCTTGGCCCCGGTGAGCCCCAGATCGTCGCGGAGGACGTCGAGGAGGGTCCGCCGCGGCGCGACCTCGAGGTGGCGTTCGCGTCCGTTGACGACCATCGAGATCGGGAGCGGCGCCTCCGCTCCCGAGCCCCGTCCGAACGCCACTGGTCGAGGCGTTTTCGGTGCGGCCGGCAGGGGTTCGGCGTCCCGCTCCTCGCTCGTGCCGGCCGGGGGCCCCGGTTCGCGTCCGGCCGCCATCGCCGGCTGCTCCTGCCGCGTCCGCTCGGCGAGTCGATCCCTCGCGATCGCCACGGCCCGCCGGGCCAGCACACGCAGCATCGCCAGCCTGTATTCCGGGCTCGCGCGCATCGACCGCGGCGACGGAGCCGCCGCGCCGAGCATCCGCTCGAGTATCGCGTCCCGGGCCTCGTCGCTCGACGCGGGATCTGCAAGGGCCCCGCTCTCGTCGACCGCCAGCACCGGCCGCGGCCCGACGCTGCCGTACGCGATGCGCGTCACTCCATGTCCGTCGACGGAACAGGAGAGCGTGACCGACGCCAGGTCGTGGCCGCGGCGCCGCGTCCGGCGGAGGTGGACCGTCCCGACCGGCATGGCCGCCAGCGGCAGTTCGACGGCCGTGACGATCTCGCCATGCCGGAGCGTCGTTTGGCCGGATCGCACGAAGAGCTCGTCGATCGGGATCCGGCGCGTGCCGCCGGCGCCGGCCGCGACGACGATGGCGCCGTACACGAGCAGGGGAGTGGCGGTGTCCGCGGCGGGTGACGCGTTGCAGAGGTTCCCGCCGATCGTGGCCCGGTTGCGGATCTGGACGGAGCCGACGACCGCCGCGGCCTCGGCAAGCGCGACGAACCGGTCACGGACGCGGAGGTCGGCCGCGACGTCGGTCATCACGGACGTCGCGGCAATCCGCAGCACTCCCTCGCGCGCGTCGATCGCGGGCCGCAGCTCGGCGACGTTTTTGAGGTCGACCAGGACGCTCGCGGTCTCGGTCCGGTCGCGCAGCCCGATGATGAGGTCGGTCCCGCCCGCGAGCAGCCGGGCGTTGCTCCCGTGGCGCTCCAGCAGACCGATCGCCTCGCGGAGCGTCGTCGGGCGCTCGTACCGGAACGCGCGCATCGCCGTGCCGCCGGCCCGTCAGAGCACCCGATCCACCTCGTCCATCAGCTCCTGCGGGGTCGCTGCACGGACGAAGTAGAAGGGTCGTTCGGCGAACCGCGTGACGAACGCGGCGCGCTTCCGGCGCAGTGGCTCGGTGTCGACGATCGGCATCGGGAAGCCCGGTGCGAGCAGCTCGTTGAGCAGGAAGTAGTTCTGCAGCGAGTGCAGCGTCTGGAACTGGCGCTCGAACGGGATCATCGCCGCGAGGGTCGGGTCGAAGTTGCCGTCGATCGCCGGGACGATCACGACGTCGACGTTGCTCGGCTCCGGGAAGATGTCCCAGGTCGGCATCCCGCCGAAGAACTTCTCGACGCCGCGCTCCGGCGCGGCCTTGTCGGCCCGCTCGGTCCCCTCGGTGCGCTTCTTGATGAACGGGGCCTTCGAGCCCATGACGGCGCACCCGTCCTCGTCGACAACCGTGGTCTCGGTCGAGACGAGCAGGCCGCCCCGGCGGCACGCCTCGATCTGGCCCATCGACTTGCCGTGATTCGACTCGCCGCCGAGGAACATGACAGTGCGGCCGCGGTACCGCGCGGCAGAGGCGTGGAACGGGTGGAGACCGGTTTCCTCCATCCGGAGGGCCAGCAGCGCCACGATGACCTTCTGGATCGGGCCGGCCGGCCACGGCCCGGTGAACGTCATCCGCCGTCCGTCGTACGAGACGCCCTTCCCGTCGTCCGCCTGCCACAGGATGTCGGCCGCCGGGAGCGTGACCTCGGGCTCCAGCCGCACGTCGGCGAGCCGGTAGTTCAGGAAGTTCATGTCGTCGAGCACGTGCTCGCGGGGCTCGCCGCCCAGCACGTCGACGCGCAGGCGTGCGCTGCCCGCCGACATCTCCTCCGACAACCGGAACCCGTCGCTCATGTGTCCCTTCTCCACCCGGTCGCGTCCCGAGCGCGCGACCCTGCCTCCCCCGACGGGCCGCCTCGACCGTGCCAGGCGCCGCCCCGCCCGCCGCGGGCGAGCACGTGGGCGATCGGCTCCATCGGCGGATGGCCGTCGACGCTCGCTCCGTCTCCCTGCGACCCCGTCGCCGACCCGACCGATTCCGAGAACGCGGCGTCGAAGCTGGAGCCCGCGATCTCGAAGTGCCGCCGGATCGCCGCGACGGCGAGATCCGGGTCCCGCATGCGCAGCGCGTCCAGGATCGGCTGGTGGAGGTCGGCGGCTGCGATGGCGTCGACGCCGGGGGCGGCGAGCGTGATGTACGTCCGGGCGACCGGCACGAGGTATCGCCACACCCGGCCGAGCGTGCGGTTGCCGGTGATCTCGATGAGGCGGGCATGGAACTCGCCGTCGACGAGGGCTTCCTCGTGCGTGTCGCCTCTGGTGGCCGCGCGGCGCATCGCGTCGATGAGAGACTGCAGCGGCTCGAGATCGGCATCCGACAGCCGCGCCAGGGCGAGCCGCGCCCCGTACGACTCCAGCTCGGCGCGCACGCCGTACGCCTCGAGCAGCTCCGCCTTGCTCGGGCTCCGCACGCTCGCGCCCCGGAACGCGGTGATCTCGACGATCCCCAGCGCCTCGAGGTCTCGGAGCGCCTCGCGGACGGGCGCCTGGCTCACTCCGAGCTCGCGGGCGACGCGCGATTCGACGATCCGCGATCCGGGCGGATAGCGGCCCGACAGGATCGCCTGCAGCAGGTGGTCCTCGACCTTGTCGCTGAGGACGTCCCGGGTGATCTGTGTCATTCGTCCTGCCTACAGCCCGAGGAGGTCGTTCTTGAACTGGGCCGCCGCCTGGACGACCTCGACGATCCCGGTCGTGCCGTTGACGCGGACGCGATCGCCGGTCCGGATGACGCGCGTCCCGCTGGACGTGCCGACCACTGCCGGGATCCCGAACTCGCGCGACAGCACGGCCGGGTGAGACGTCGTGCCGCCGGCGTCCGTGACGAGGCCGACGATCTTCGTGAACAGCACGACCCACGCCGGGTTCGTCATCTGGCACACGACGACCTCGCCGGCCCGCACCTCGTCGAACTGGTCCTCGCGCAGCACGACCCGCGCGACGGCCTCGACCACCCCCGGCGATCCGCCGATGCCGGTCACCTGGCCGACCACGTCGGACGGCTTCCGGTAGAACTTGTCCGGGAAGCCCCAGTTCACCCAGTACGGGAACCCCAGCTGGCTCGGCGTCGCCGTCCCGATCCAGTCGCGCGGCCGGATGGCGTATGAAGCCTCGCGCTCGGCCCGGCGCTCTGCCACCAGCGACCGTGCGTCGAACACTCCCCGATCCCCGATGAGCTCCCGCAGCTCGTTGTAGCGCAGGAACATGACGTCGTCGTCGGCGTCGAGCGTGCCGTCCGCGACGAGCTTCCGACCGATCGCGATGAGGACCAGCCGGACGTGCGCGTTCGCGCCCTGATCGATGTAGAAGTGGTGGTCCGGCGTCAGCGGCGCCATCTTCAGGTTGATCTCGTTCGCCGCCCGCATCGCCTCGAGGTCGTCGCCCTCCAGGCCCTCCAGGATCTCGGCCGACGCGCGCTCGATGTCGGCGGCCATCGCCGCCACCGTCGATGGGTAGTCGTACCCCGTGTCGACGTATCCGCGAACCGTCTCGATCACCGGCTCCATGTGCTCGCGGACCGTCGGGAACACGAACTCATGGCTCCACACCGCGTGCCAGCCGAACTCGCGCTGGTACGGCTCCACGCGCTCGGCGATGAACCGCGGCCCGCGCTTGGTGGCCCG
>JAJYGO010000420.1 GCA_021785115.1 Chloroflexota bacterium
GGCCCCGGCGCCACCACGTTCGCCCCCCCCCCGAGGCGGTGCGGAGCGAAGTCACGGCCGCCCCGGGGCAGCTGGCGGCACCATGCTCGCAACGCAGGCACGACGCAGCGCGCCGCTCGCCGGCGGCGAGCGCGAGGAGGTGACAGACGTGGGACATGCAGCTCCCGACGAGACGGTGGCGAAGTGGCCTGGTCGGCCCAAACGGCCGGTGGCCCATCGGCCGCCCGTGGCGGCCAAGGCCGAGGAGGATGAGGCGTTCCTGCAGCTGACCGGCCTGATGCCACTCGCCGCCGCCTGTGAGCACGTCGGGGTCGCGCCGGCGACGCTGCGGAGGCACCTCGCGCACGGCGAGTGCAACGGACGCAGGATCGGGCAGAAGTGGTACGTGAGCGGGGAGACGATCGAACGCTGGGCGAGGCGCCATCCGGCGCACGGGACGCGCGGCCCGATCGACCGGATCGGCGAGCCGGCGTGTCCCTGCCACGAGTGCGGGCAACCGTTGGGGCGTGCCACGGCGGCAGCGCAGCTCGGGGCACGCGTGCCCCGGGTCCGGGCGCTCGGGCGCATGCGCGATGCCCAGCAGCAGATCGCCCTCGACCTGCTCGGCGCGCTCGGGGCACCTGGTCGCGCTGTCGGGTGCGCAAGCTGGCTGGCCGCGGTCGCCGACGAAGCCGCGACCGAGGCAGCGCAGGCGGCACTCCAGGCGCTCCTCGCGTCCCTAGCGCGGCGTCTCTCCGCCGCACCGGCCGATGTCCTTGGCCGCCCCGACGACGGTGCGTTGCGCAACGCCATCGAACTCACGTGACGCTGCGCGGTCGATCCGTCAAGCAGCATTGACGGGCTCGCCCAGCGCGAGTCGGGGGCCGGGTAACGGCTGGACGGTCAGCGCCGGTGCAGCAGCACCGTCCACACCTCTGGCCCAGCCTGTTCCAGCTCCCAGGTCACCCGCCCGATGCAGTGATGGTCGATCGCGTGGCAGAGCGGACTGACCTCATGATCTGATCGGACCCGGGCAGTCTCGCCGGGCCGCAGCGCGTCGACGATCGCGCAGATGGGCCGGTGGCCGAGATCCGGCCCCAGCAGCGCCGCCGCTCGCGTCGGGTACAGGTCCTCGGGGATCGGTGGAATGTCCAGCCCCGGGTGGTCCTCGTGGCGATGGTGGTAGATCTCGATGCGCACGGGTACGTGATCCTGGTGCACGTGCAGCCCCTCCTGTGAGTTGAGAGAACCGGCCACCCGCGCGGCCCGCACCCGTCCGAACACGCGGGCCCCACGTCCAGTGAAGCGGGGCGGGCTTCCACACCCTCGAGTCTTGCCCTGCATGGTATCCGCACCCCGCCGCTCTCCGCCGTGACATCGCGGTCGCCGCGGCCTGATCGCCAGCCGACCGCGCCCACCGGGCAGGCTCGGCCTTCCAGGGCTGCCCGCCCGCCATCGGTCGGCTGGCACACCGACAGGTGGGAGGTCGTGTGGCATGGTCGGGCCGTTGGCGTTCGCAGCGGGAGGATCGGGCATGTGCATGGACTGTGGCTGTGGCGTGGCCCACGGGGATCCGGACCACGCGGATCCGCATCTCGTGGTCGAGGATCTCAAGCGGATGGCGGAGGCGGACGGCACCTCGGTTGCCCAGGTCCTCGCCAACATCAACCGGGCTGCGGAGCAGGACCGGGCCGAGCACCCCCAGGAGTGGAGCTAGCCGTCCGCTTATCCGCCCGTACCGTTCAATAACCGGTCCAGTTCCCGGCGTACCGTCCAGTAGCACTCGCAGGCCGCGGACTCCAGCCCGGGGCGATTCACCATGAGTATGCGGCCGCGGTGGTAGTCGATGAGTCCGGCGCGCTGCAGGGCGAGCGCGCCCATCGTAACGCTAGGCCGGGTCGCGCCGAGCATGAGTGCGAGTACATCGTGCGTGACCGGCAGTTCATCGCCGCTGACCCGGTCGTGCAGCTTGAGCAGCCAACGGGCCAGCCGTGCGTGGAGCGGATGCAGACGGTCACAACCAATCGAACAGGCGCGTACCGTCAGCACCGCCTGGGTATAGATCTGTAGCCGGGCGGTCAGCCACCGATCGCCCCCGGCCAGCCCGACGAACACGTCTGCCGGCACGCACAGGAACCGTCCCGCGACCACGGTCGACACCTCGAGCGGCGACTGGCGTGACCCCAGGTACACGGCCAGACCGGTCATTCCCTCGTACCCGGCAAGGTTCACTTCGACCGCCGTACCGTCGCCGAGATGGACGACCTCCGCGAACACGCCCGTCTCGGGGAAGAAGACGGCCTCGATCGGCTGGTCCGCGCGCGCCACGACCCATCCGCGCGGCAGCATCACCTGCTTTGCATGAGAGAACACCATCTCCAGGCTGGCAGGCGGCAGCGCGGTCAGCAGCAGGTTCCGGACCGCGTCCACGGGATACCCCCGCACCCGACCGTACGTGTCGGCTGTGCCGATGTGCCCTGCGCCCGCGGGCATCCCCAGAAGCCGGGCAACGCTCATCAGGTGACCGCTCGCCGCATGTGCCTGACCCCTTCTGAACTCGCAGGTCAGCGTGCGCATATTCAAACGATTCGCGCAATAACCCCGTTTCGCAGCGGCCGGTAGCATGCGCCAGTGACCGTTGACCGATTCGCTGCGCTGGCCGATCCCACGCGGCGCCGGGTGCTGGGGGCCCTGGCGGCCGCGGGAGCGACCGGGACGACCACCGGCGCGCTGGCAGCCCAGCTCGGCCTCGGGCGTTCGCTCGTCTCGTACCACCTGGCCCAGCTGGCCGCCGCCGGGCTGGCGTCGGCCGTGCCCGATCCGACCGACCGCCGTCGCCGCCGGTATCGCACCCAGGTGCCGGTCACGCCGCGCCACGCGGCGGCCGTTCACGCGGCGCCAACCCGTGGCGGCTCACTCCGTCCGCTGGTGGCCCCGAACGAACTGCCGCTGCCAACCACGACGCGCGGGGTCGTCCCGCGAGGCGGCATCCAGCCGAACCTCGACCACGTCCTGCCGGCAGCGCTGCGGGAGGCGCTCGAGCGGTTCCTGCGACCGCGTCGGCTGGCCGCCGGCGAGATCCTGTTCTCCGAGGGCGATCCCCCGAGCGGAATCTGCTTCCTCGAATCCGGGGCGGTCCGGCTGTACGCCGCCGACGAGGACGGGCGGGAACAGACGTTGCAGGTGATCCGGCCGGGGGCCTCGTTCAACGAGGTGCCCTTCTTCGATCGCGGGCCCGAGCCAGCGAGTGCGCAGGCGATCGAGGAGTCCGTCGTCCTGGTCCTGCCCGTGGCGCAGCGCGACGAGATCCTGCGGGAGGTCCCGGGCCTGGCGATCGCCGCCTCGGCCAGCTTCGCCTTCCGCCTGCGCCAGACCATTGCGCTGGTGGAGGATCTCTCGTTCCGCCAGGTGGCGGGCCGCGTGGCGCGGGTGCTGCTGCAGGCGGTCGAGCCGCACCCGGGAGTCGGGGCGGGATCGGGCGGCCTGGCGCTCACCCAGCGGGAGATCGCCGAAATGGTCGGATCGAGCCGGGAGGTCGTGGCCCGCACCCTGCGGCAGCTCGAGCGGGAGGGGCTCATCCGGATCGCACGGGGCCGCATCGTGCTGCTCGACCGGGATGGGCTCACCAGCCGGGAGTGATCGCCGCCGTTCCGTACCGAAGTCACAGCGGGTCGACCGGATCGTGGGTCACGCTGCGGGCGTGGTGCTGATCGCGTGTTCGCCGCCCGACCCGGTTCCGCCCGGCCCGCCTGCGCGGGTCGATTCGGGCCGCTGCGTGCTCTGCGGCGCGTGCGTGGTCGCCTGTCCGGAGCTGGCCATCGGGCTCGCGCCGGACGTCTTCGGCGAGGCCGCGGCGGTCTGGGTCGACGAGGTGCGCTGCACCCGTTGCGGCACCTGCGAGGAGGCCTGTCCGGAGCTGGCCATCGAGTGTGCGTTCCAGGTGATCCTGGAGGAGGGACGAGCGACATGACCGAGCCGCAACGCGCGCTGATCCTGCGGGGGGGCGATCCGGTGGCCGTCCGCGACATCCGCGCCTCGGAGATCGACGTGCGCGTGCGCCACGAGACGATCCTGGGCGCCGTGGACGCGCTCTCGCCGGGCCAGGCGCTGCGCCTGCACGTGGACCACGAGCCGAGGCCCCTGTTCTACCTGCTGCAGGCCGAGCGGCCGGGCGTCGTCGCCTGGGAGCCTGAGACCGAGGGACCGCTGGAATGGGTCGTGCTGCTGCGGCGCCTGGCCGCAGACGGCGCTGGTCGGTGACGACTGCCGTTGATGGCGAAGCCGGGATCGGGCCAGGGAGGGGCACCAGGTGAACGAGCGCGAGGACACGGGCGTGTCGCCGCCGGTCGGGCCGCATCACGTGCAGCCCGACGCGGTTCCGGCGGTAGCGGAGCGAGACGTCCTCGAGCGCCTGCGCGGGGTGATCGATCCCGAACTCGGCGTCGGCATCGTCGATCTGGGCTTGGTGTACGGCGTGCGGATCGAGGAGGGAATCGTCTGGATACGTTTGACCACGACCACCGTGGCCTGTCCCATCGGGGACTACTTGGTCGACGGCGTCCGCGAGGCGCTCCAGGGTTGCGCGGGCATTTGTGGCGTGGAGGTGGAGCTGACCCACCAGCCGCCCTGGTCGCCTGAGCGCATGAGCCTCCAGGCCCAGCTCATGCTCGGGTGGCGGGGGTGAGCGGAGCGCTCCGGCGCTCGGCATCCCTGGGACGGGCCGTCCCCCTGGCCCTCGGCGCCGTCGCGCTCGCGGGCGGGCTGTGGGGCGCTCTCCTGCTGCTGGGGTTCCCCCAGGCCGCGCCGCCGGTCCAGCTGGCGGTGAACCACGGACCACTCATGGCCCTGGGCTTCCTGGGCACGCTGATCGCCCTCGAGCGGGCCGTGGCGCTGGGTCGTCCCTGGGGCTACGGCGCGCCCATCAGTGCCGGCCTCGGTGCGGCGGCCATCGTGACGGGCATGCCGGAGGGCGTCGGCCAGACGCTGCTGGGCTTGGCCGCCGTGCTCCTGCTCGCGGTCTACCTGGTGCTCTTCCGCGCCGAACCGCTCCTCCACGTGGGCACGCAGGCCCTCGGCGCGGCCGCCTGGGTCGGGGCCGCCCTGCTGTGGCTCGACGGCCTCGACATCGACGCCCTGGTGCCCTGGCTCGCCGCCTTCCTGGTGCTCACGGTCGTCGGCGAACGCCTCGAACTCTCGCGACTCGCCCGCAGGACATCTCGCGCCCGGCGGGCGTTCATCCTCCTGGTGATGACGATCGTGCTTGGAACGATCGTGTCCACGGTGTCCCTCGACCTGGGCACCCGGCTCGCGGGGCTCGGCTTCGTCGGGACCGCCCTCTGGCTGGGCGGCAACGACGTCGCCCGACGGACGGTACGCGTGGCGGGGGTGACCCGCTTCATCGCGGTCTGCCTCTTGAGCGGCTTCGCCTGGCTGGGCCTGAGCGGGCTGATCTGGGCGCTGAGCGGCGCGGCCGGTGGATCCGCCTACGACGCCCGCATCCACGCGGTCTTCCTGGGCTTCGTCATCTCGATGGTGTTCGGCCACGCCATGGTGATCCTCCCGGCCGTGCTGCGCGTGGCGCTCCCCTACCGACCCCGGTTCTACGGGCACCTGGCGCTGCTCCAGGTGGGGCTCCTGCTTCGCCTGGGAGCCGGCGACCTGCTGGGCAGCCAGGCCGGCTGGCAGCTGGGTGGCCTGCTCAACGAGCTGGCCCTGCTGACGTTCGTCGGATCCTCGGCGATGGCCGCGGTCACGGCCCGTCGATCGCTGGCGCGTCGCCCGCAGCCCTCGCGGGCGGCCGCGGCCCAAGAGCTCGGGGACGCGGCGGACGGGAGCCCCGAGCCCGGCACGGCGCGCGCGACCTGGGGCGTCCGGACATGAGCGCCACGGTGGTGGATGCCCGCGCCGGCCGCCGTGAGCGGGCACACTGGTTGCCCCGGCAGCACGGTGCCTGGGCGATGCTGGCCGTCCCGTGCGTGCTGGGGATCGCCGCCAGCCGGCCGAGCCCCTGGCAAGCGGTGCTCGCGGTGACCGCGGTCAGCGGCTACCTGGCCTCGAGCGCCGCCCTCGACTGGACCCGGGCCCGCCGCTCAGCGTACCTGGCGCCCGCCGCGACCTTCGGCGCACTCTTCCTCGCGTCCGGGGGCCTGCTGCTGCTCGCGTTCCCTGCCCTTGCGGCGGTGGCCGCGGTCGTGGCTGTGGCGGCCGCGGCCACCCTCGGCGTGACGCTCGCGGGTCATCCTCGAAGCCTGGTCGCGAGCCTCGCCCAGGCGGCGGAAGCCATCGTGCTCGTTCCGGCGGCGGCCGTGGTGGCCGGCCCCGTCGCCTGGCCAGCGGTCGCGCGGGCCACCCTGGTGGCCGGCCTGTACCTCGTGGGTGCGATCCTCGTGGTCCGCTCGATGATCCGCGAGCGGGGCAACCGTGGGTTCGTCGTAGTCTCGATCGGCTACCACACCGGAGCGGTGGCGCTGGCGGCATGGGTGCTGCCCGGAGTCTACGCGGCCCTCGCACTCGGGCTCCTGCTCCGCGCGGCGGTGCTGCCGTTGCTGCAGGCGCGCCTCCACGGTGGTCCGCGGCGCCTGCGGCCGATTCATCTGGGGCTCGTGGAGATCGCCGCCTCGGCGGCGATCGTGCTGGCGGCGTTCCTCGTGCGGCCCTAACGTGCGAGCGATCACCTGCCACGACCGTCCGCCTGGCCGCCTCGGTTCCGCGGCGACTTCAGATGGGCGGTTGATGACGTCGCGCCTCGATGACGCTGTCGGAGGTGGAGGGCGATCCGCCGATGCAGGGCACGCAACCCTTCGGACAGCGCGGCGGGAGCGAATTCGGAGGTCATCTTCTACAATTTCGGTGAGGAGCGCGTCCCATGCCGAACCCGCCTCGATCGCTGTCCACCTCCTCGGTTGCGCCGCCCGCATCGGCCGGGTCAGGTCCCGCGGCGGCACCCGGCGCGGGCGAGCCGCCGATCGTCGTGCCCAACGACCTGTGGTCGTCCTCCAACCCGGCCGCCTACGGAGGCGGCCAGCCGCCCGCGATCACCCACCTGCACCAGGTCGAGGCCGACGGGCAGACGGGGGATAACGCACGCTGGAGCGGCGCCCTCGACATCGTGCCCGCGCGGGCCGATGTGCTGCTCGACCTGCTGCGTACCAACAGCCTCTGGCCCCTGCTCTCGGGCCTCGCGTGCTGCGCCATCGAGATGATGTCGGCGGCCACATCGGTGAACGACATGGACCGCTTCAGCATGTTCCCGTTCCGGGCCAGTCCCCGCCAGGCGGACGTGCTGATCGTGGCCGGCACGCTGACCACCAAGATGGCCGGGCCGCTGCTGCGGCTCTGGGAGCAGATGCCGGAGCCCAAGTGGTGCGTCGCGATGGGCGACTGCACCTGCTCGGGGGGCCGCTACAAGCGCTCCTACTCGGTGGTCCAGGGCATCGACCGGATCATGCCGGTCGACGTGTACGTGCCGGGCTGCCCGCCGCGCCCCGAAGGGCTCATCTACGGGATGATGAAGCTCCAGCAGCTGATCGTGGCACGCCGCGGGCGCTGGGCCGCGCGCGCCGTGGGACCCCGCCCGCCCCGGAATTGGGACGGTATGGACGAGTGGCCGCAGAAGCCGGTCGGGGCGCCGGCACGGGTACTGGCGCCCCATGATGTCGGATGACCACCCCGCATCGCACCTCCGCGGACGGCCCGCCGAATGCGACCGGGACGAGCGCTCGGGCCAGGCCCTCTGACGACCCCAAGATACTGATCGAGCGGCCGGCAACGATCTGGGATGCCGTCCCGCCGCTCGCGCCGCGCACCGAGCGGGAGGCCGAGTTCTACGCGCTGCGCGACGGCGAGATGCTGCTCAACCTGGGCCCGCAGCATCCCTCGACGCACGGCGTGCTGCGGGTGGTGGTGAAGATCCGCGGCGAGAACGTCGTGGATCTCGACCCCGTCATCGGGTACCTCCATCGAGGCGTCGAGAAGATCTGCGAGCACTCCGACTACCAGATGTGCATCAGCCAGTGCGATCCGCTGGACTACGTCAGCGCGCTCCACAACGAGTGGGCCCCCGTGATGGCCTTCGAGACGCTGCTCGATGTCCGGCCTCCGCGGCGTGCGGAGTTCATCCGCGTGCTGGTCGCCGAACTGAACCGGATCTACAGCCACACCCTCTTCATGGGCTGGCTGGCCCTCGACATCGGCGCCCTGACGCCGGTCCTGTACAGCTTCGCCGAGCGCGACGAGATCGTGGAGATGCTGGCGGCCCTCACCGGGCAGCGGATCCTATTCAACTACTTCCGCATCGGGGGCGTGAACTGGGATCTCAACCACGAGTTCATGAGCCGTCTGGGCGACTGGATGGGCCATGCGCTGCGGCACGTCGCAGCGAACGAGACGCTCATGAACGAGAACGAGATCTTCGTGAAGCGGACGCGCGGGCTCGGCGTGATCGACGGGCCCACGGCGCGCCGGCTCAACCTGACGGGGCCCAACCTGCGCGCGTCCGGTGTGCCCTTCGACGTGCGGCGGGCGCACCCCTTCAGCGTGTACCCGGAGCTCGACTTCGAGATCCCGGTGCGGGAGGAGGGCGACACGTACGCCCGGTACCTGGTGCGGGTCGACGAGATCAAGCAGAGCATCCGGATCATCGATCAGCTCCTGCACACCATGCCCGATGGACCGGTCATGGCCCGCGTGCCGCGCCGCATGACGCCGCGTCCGGGACGCGCCTGGTCGGCCATCGAGAGCCCGCGCGGACTGTACGGGTGCTACGCCATCAGCGACGGCACCAACCGCCCGTTCCGCATGCGGATCCATGATCCGTCGTTCAACAACCTGCAATCACTGGGGCCGCTCTCCGAAGGCGCGCTGATCCAAGACGCGATCGCCATCCTGGCGAGTCTCGACCCTGTCATGGGAGGCGTCGACAAGTAGCGCCGCGCGCGGGAGGCGGGTGCAACGGCCGCCGGCGGGAGCGACCCCGACCTCAGGCGGAACCAGCCGCCGCAGCGCGTCGCAGGCCCGTGAGCGCGGGCTCGCGCGGGACGGCGCCGGCCAGCACCACCACACGGTACCCTCCCGTGCCGCGGGGATCGAGCAGCCACCGTGCCGCCGAGCGGGCCTCAAGCGCCTCGGCGATCGAGCGGGCCTCGCGCTGCGCCGACACCAGCCGCTCCCCCAGCCCCAGATTTGCCAGGAACTGCGCCTGCGTGGTGGTACCTGTCAGTTCGAGGCCGGCGTCGCGCGCGAATCGCTCGAGCGCGGTCAGATCCACGTGCGCGGTGAGATCCTGTCGACCTACCCGCCGATACGGATCGACCTCGACGGCGTGACTCGCGGCGCCCTTGAGGGTTCCCTCCGGGCGCCGTTGCGAGTACAGCTCCGCAGCGGGCATGCCGTAGTCGATGACAATGACCCAGCCGCGTTCAAGCTGACGTGCCACGTCCTCGATCCACGGGCGTAGCTCCAGGTTCACCTCGGTCCGCTGGCCCTCGAGGAGGACCTGGCCCGCGCGGTCCAGGTAGGCGCGCAGGCCAGGAGTGACCAAAGGCATCGGCTGGTCTGCGAACCAGCCGTCGCGCCAGCCCACTCCGATCTCGACCAGCTGACCCTCCCGCCGCTCGACGCGATGGACAGGCAACGCGTCCAGGAATTCGTTGGCGATCACCACGCCGGTGATGGCATCTGCCGCCGGGACAGAGGCGCGGGCTGTGGTGGACCCCGGGGACGGCGCCGACGCGGCCGGCGGAACACCCGGGGTCTTGGCCGCGGCCCACCCTGCCGCTCCTGGTGCGTCGATCCAGGGAACCCACCCGACGAACGAGCCCTGGCCCAGGGGATCCACGCCTGCCTCCTGCTCAAGACGGGCGCGCAGGTCGGCCAGTCGGTATGGGTTGACCTCGGCGGGTTGATACACCAGTGCCGCAAACGTCTCGGGCGCTTCGTCGCGCAGGGTCGCCAGTAGCGGTGCCGCGAGCGAACCCGAGCCCGCGCCGTACTCCCGGAGCGTGAACCGGGACGGACCACCAAGCCGCTCCCAGCAGTCCACGATCTGCCTCGCCAGGGTCCTCCCGAACAGGGGATGAGCCTCCGGGGCGGTCAGGAAGTCTCCGTCCCGACCGGGGCGGGGGGCAGCCACGGCGTAGTAGCCCTGGCCGGGCTCGTACAGCGCGCGCGACATGAAGCGAGCGAACGTGATCGCACCGGACGAGAGGATCTCATCCCGGAGTGCGTCGACCAGCGCCGGTTGGCTCTCCAGGCGGTGCCACTCGTGATCCGCGCTCACGCGGGACGGCCCCGGCCGCCGTTGGACAGCCCCGAGGGCCCGGGGCCCGGCACGACGCGTGGGCGCTGGCATGCGTCGAGTATCTGCTGCGCAGGCAGATCGCGCCACGGGATGGACGCCACGAACCCGGGTCCCCGTCGTCACCCACGCCCTCGCGCCAGGGCAGCAGGCGCGGATGGGGACACTCCAGCTGTACGGCAGTGGCACTGTCCAGCGTGCTCATCCCATCGGCATGCTGCTCGCCAGCGTCGCAAGGGCGATCGTTGTCCCCACTACCACGACCGCGAGCGACGCCGGCTGGCGCAGCAGGCCGGCAGTCGCTGGAAACGGCGCGACCTGCCCGGTGCGCCCCCCCTGGTGACGCGGAGCACCTCCGCCAGCAACGCGGGCGTGGGCGGTGAGGACGCGCGGGCTCGAGACGCTGCTCCGGCTCCTGCTCGTCGCGCCGCCCAGTCCCGAGGCGGCGATGCGCGGTGGCGCGGATCTGCCGCCCGTGCTCCGGACCAAGCCCGCCCCCAAGCCCGCGAAGACGCCCAAGCCGAGCCGTCTCCGGCGAAGTAGGTCGCCTCCGTGGCTCCTGCCGTTCCCTGACGCCCAACCCGCGCGCCGACCGTGTGTGTGTCAGGCGGACAAGCGGCCGGCGAGGGCATCGGGAAGTCAGGGGTCCGGTGCGGCGGGGCACGATCTCCGGGCGGCGCAACGGCCCTCGGCCGGCCGAAAACAGCCCTTCCGGGACCCGGGATTTCACCGCCGGTAATCGCTGTTATAGGCGGCAATCTTGACAGGCACGCTGGCCCGCCGAAGCTCCCGCATGAGCACCGCCCTGGTCCCCACCCCAACCCCCGCCGCCCTCGTTCCCACCTGGTCGAACGCCGATCTGGACCGTCTGGTGGCGGCCGTCATCCGGCGGGGCGGCTCCGAGGCCACCCGACACGCCTACCGGCTCGATCTCGCCCAGTTCTTCGCCTGGCTGCGCGAGCAGGGGCTGACGCCGGCCACCGCCGGCCCGGACGACCTCGACGGCTACAAGGTCTGGCTCCTGGAACCCCAGGCGGGCCGCCAGCC
>JAJYGO010000005.1 GCA_021785115.1 Chloroflexota bacterium
GGGTCCGGTTCGTCCTGTGCGGGCTGCCCACCCTCAGCCTCAACCTCAAGCGCGCCCGGACGTACGCCGAGCGGATGTTCCGCCACGTCGTGGTCGGCAACCTCGACCGCGGCGACTCCCGGGACGCGCTGGGCCGGCCGCTCGCCGCGGCCGGCCGCTCGTTCGGCCCCTCGGTGATCGCGGACGTCGTCGAGGCGACAGGGGGCTACCCGTACTTCCTGCAGTTCTTCGGCGCCTACCTGTGCCGCAGCGCGGCGTCGCAGAACGTCTCTGCCGACGACTACCGGGCCCTCGAGCCGGCGCTGCTCCACGAGCTCGACCTCGCCTTCTTCGAGGACCGCTTCGAGGGCGCCAGCCCAACCGAGCACCGAGTCCTCGCGGCGATGGCCCGGGGCCGAGGCCAGGTCCGCATCGCCGACCTCCGCGGGCGGCTGCCCAGCCAGGCGGGCCTGGACCTCCTCGTGCGCCGCCTCGTCGAGCGCGGCCTCGTGTATCGAACGGGCCGGGGCGCCTACGACTTCGCGCTGCCGCTGTTCGGCGACTTCCTGCGCCGCCGCCCGGAACTTACAGAACTTACGGGGCGTGTAAGCAGGGGAGCGGTCAGCTCAGCCGATGGCAGGCGCTGAAGGAGGCAGCCGCTCGGTTTCGCTCCAGGACATGCAGGGCTCGCTCAATTCCGAGGTCGAGGCGCCCGAAAACGAGAGACGCGGCCGCACCGACCCGGTGGCCGGGTGTGCCCCACGGGCCGTGGCGAGGGCGGCGCCGAGTTCGAGCGCCTCGGGACACCGCGCATCGGGCGACCGCACCTCGCCTGAGCGTCGATGTGCTGCGGAAGGATCCTCAGCCGCAGCACACCGAGGACTCACCTCTGCTTCAGGTTCCGATGCTCAACTCCATCGACGGATGCACCTGAGTCCCGGTTGCGGCCGACCCAGTTCCTACCGGAGCGGGCTCAGGGCTTTCGTGCGTGGCCGCAGCTCGCCTCTGGAGAGCCAGGGGCGGCGGGGGCGTCAGATCAGACGGAAGGGGACTCACTGGCGATCTCCGCGAACTCGCGGCGAGGCCAGTCTGCAAGACGGCCACGGTCCATCGTCTTGGCCCAGGAGGTAGGTAGGTCATGTCCTCACTCCGCAACGTCGCACTCGGCGTAGGGACCGTCGCTGCAGTACTGCTGTTCTGGATGGTCAACCCATGGGTCGACGTGCCCGCCGGCAGCACCGGGCTCGTGACCATTGCCTTCTGGGCGTCCGCGATCGCACTTGTCGTCACCCTCTTCCTGGAGGCACGGCGGTCTCCCAAGGCCGACGAGGTCGAGATCGAGGGGCCCGGGTTCGCCCGGTTCCTGTTCAGCAACTCACGGGCTGGCATGTTCTGGCTGCCGATCCGGCTGTTTGTCGGATTCGCGTGGCTCGAAGCGGGTCTGCACAAAGCGACCGGGTCCGGCTGGCTCGACGGCGGATCGGCGCTCGCCGGATTCTGGAAGGCCGCAGTCGCTGTGCCGGACCAGGGCAAGGCTGCCATCACATACGACTGGTACCGCGACTTCCTCAACGCGCTCCTGGCGGGGCACGCCGCGAGTTGGTTCGCGGTCCTGATCGTGGTGGGCGAGATCGCTGTCGGGCTCGGGCTCATCTTCGGAGTCCTGACAGGCGTCTCGGCCTTCTTCGGTGCCTTCATGAACATGTCGTTCCTGCTCGCTGGATCGGCGTCCACGAACCCGATCATGTTCACGGCGGCGATTGGGCTGATCCTCGCGTGGAAGGTGGCAGGCTACTACGGCGTTGACAGGTGGCTCTTGCCGCTGGTCGGGACCCCCTGGCGACCCGGGGCGATTGCTGCCCGGCGAGTTCGGGGAGTGCTGGGGGGCGCGACCGGCTGAGCCTGGTATCGCGGCGCAACTGCGCTTGCCACCACGCCGTCGCGTGCCAGCCCCTTTGGCACGGGACAAGCCTAGCGAGGGCTTCCGTAGGCTGCCTCCACGCGCCTGGGCGGTGCAGGAGCCAGAGGTGCCCGTTGGTCGCCCCTGCACATCGGGCCGAGACGCCGCCATCGACGGCGTCTCGGCTGTATGCCGATCGCTGCCGTAACGGCACTCGCTGCATCCCCCCGCTCGTACGGACCGCCGTCGATGGCCGGTCGCCAGATTCCTCCCCTTGCAGCCCCTCAAGGCGGTCGGGCAAGTCACTGCATTGGCCATCGTGACTTGGCTCGGCCACTCTCGCCCCCGTTTGAGGGCGAGAGAGCCGAGGTCTTGACGGTTTCTTGAGCCAAGGCTGTCGTGAGTCTTGAGGCCGGCCCGTCACCGTTGTCATCACACCCGAGAAGGGGAAGTCAGAAACGGAGATGGCAACAATGATGGGATACGGCACCGGGCTAGGGCTCGGCTTTGGTTTCGGCGGCTGGATCATGATGCTCGGCGGCGTGGCCGTCGTCGTCGGCCTCGTCCTGCTGATCGCATGGGCGGTCGGGCGGTCGGGCGGCACGTCAGCCTCCCCGGCCCAGTGGCCCAGCGCGGCGACGGGAACACCGCCTGACGCGATGGAGGTCCTGCGCGTTCGCCTCGCCCGCGGCGAGATCTCACCCGAGGAGTTCGCAGCAACGAAGCAGATCCTGGAGGCGAGGCAGTGAGCACCCGGCTGGGCCTTGCAGGCGCGGGCCTGCTGGTGGCCGGCGTCGTCCTGATCGGCGCAGGGACTGCGCTCGGCGGGGGCGTCGGTAGCGTTTCGATGATGGGCACCGGAGGGGTTGGCATGATGGGCGGCGTCTCCGGCATCTCGGGCGCCACGGGCGGGATGATGGGCGGATACGGTGCCCCTGGCGGGATGATGGGCGGGTACGGCGCCGCAACGGCCCCCCAGCCAGGCCAGGCCGGCTTCGTGGCGGGCACCCAGGCGAGCCCAAGAGTCGTCCGCGTCCTCGCGGGCCCCGGTTACACGTTCTCTCCGTCCACGATCAACGTGGCCAAGGGAGAGACCGTGACCTTCGAGGTGACATCGATGGGTGGCCTGACGCACGAGTTCATGGTCGGCCCGGCCGATGCCGTCGCGACGGACCAGGCGGGCACGCCCGAGGTCGCGGACATCGGGATGATGCAGACCAAGTCGGTGACCTACACCTTCGACGGCTCCGGGCCGTACGCGTTCGCCTGCCACGCCACCGGCCACTACGAGGCCGGGATGAAGGGCACCATCACCGTCGTCGGCTGACGGCTACGATCGCACCATGGCCCCGCACGATCGCCCGCCGCGCGTCCTCGTCGTGGACGACGAGCCGCCGATCCGGGCGGTCGTGCGCGGCTTCCTCGAGCGCGAGGGGCTGGAGGTCTTCGAGGCCGGCGACGGCCCCTCTGCGGTCGAGGCCGCCCGGTCGGTCGGCCCGGACGTCATCGTGCTCGATGTGATGATGCCGGGTTTCGACGGCCTCGAGGTCCTGCGGCAGGTGCGCGCGTTCTCGGACCCGATGGTGGTGCTGCTGACGGCGAGGGCGGAGGAGCTCGACCGGATCGTTGGCCTGCGCATCGGCGCCGACGATTACGTCACGAAGCCATTCTCGGCAGCCGAGCTCGCGGCGCGCGTCGGGGCCCTGCTGCGGCGGCGGCGGCCCATGACAGATCGCGCTGCAGGCCTTCCGGACGGCCTGCTAGTCGATGCCCCGCGCCACCTGGTCGCGGTCGACGGCGTGCAGATCGACCTGACCGCCACCGAGTTCGGCGTGCTCGCCGCGCTCGCCCGCGACCCGGGTGTCGTCCTCTCGCGCCAGCAGCTCCTCGACGCCGCTTGGGGCGATGACTGGGCCGGCGGCGAGCGCACGCTCGAGGTCCACGTCGCCAACCTGCGCCGCAAGCTCGGCGACGACCCTGCGCAGCCGCGCTTCGTGGAGACGGTGCGCGGCGTCGGGTACCGCCTGCGGCTCAACGACCGGTGAGCCGCCCCGACCTCGGCCGACTTCGCTGGCGGATCCTTGCCGCGAACCTCGCGGTGGCCGCCGCCGGTGTCATTGCCGCTGTTCTCGGCGTGTGGCTCGCAGCCCCGGGCGCCTTCGGCGACGCGATGGCCCGCGCCGGGATGCCAGGCGGCTCCGGAGGCATGATGGGCGGCGGCACCTCCGGGATGATGGACCCGCTCCTGCGATCCGCGTTCGGAGACGCTGTGGGCGCCGCGATCTGGCTCGGCCTCGGCGCGGCCGTCGTCGTGGCGGTCGCCGTGTCCGTCCTGCTCGCCACGCGCCTCTCCCGGCCGATCGACCAGCTGGCGGAGGCCAGCCGGCGGGTCGCCGCGGGCGACTACTCGCATCCGGTGCCGGCTGCGGCCGGAGAGCTCGGCGATCTGGCCTCGTCCTTCAACGCCATGGCTGCGGGCCTCGCCGCGGAGGAGCGCCGCCGCCGCGACCTGATCGGCGACGTGGCCCACGAGCTGCGCACGCCGATCGCGTCGGTCCGGGGCTATGTCGAGGGCCTCGAGGCGGGCGTCTTCGCCCCGGGGCCGGAGGCGTGGCGGGTGCTGAGCGAGCAGACGTCGCGTCTCGAGCACCTCGTCAACGATCTGGCGACGCTCTGGCAGGCCGACTCGAGCGGACTCAGGCTCGAGGTCGTGCCCCTTGACGGCGTCGAGGCGATCGAGGCTGCCCAAGCACGCCACTCCGCCGCGGCAGCAAGCCGATCGATGACGATCGTGGCCGCCGGCCCGCGCGTGCGTCTTCGTGCCGACCCGATGCGACTCGGGCAGGTCCTCGACAATCTCGTCGGCAACGCGGTCCGCTACGGTCGCGAGGGCGGCGCGGTGGTCCTGGGGGTCGGTGCCTCCGGCCGCGAGGCGGTCATCACCGTGCGCGACGACGGCCCGGGGCTCGACGCAATCGAGGCGGGCCGCGTGTTCGACCGCTTCTACCGCGCCGACCCGTCGCGCTCGCGAGAGGTCGGCGGCAGCGGCCTCGGGCTTGCGATCACGCGGTCGCTGGTCGAGGCAATGGGTGGCACCGTCACCGTGGATAGCCCGGGCCGCGGGCAGGGGACCACATTCACCGTCACGCTGCCGCTGGCCTGACGTTCAGTCGCGCCGAGAGACCGGCACGGGGGCCCGGATCGGGTGCACATGGTCTGGGGCACCCTTCTCCGGCTTGACCAGATCTTGACGAGGAGTGTCGGGCACGTCGCTGTAGACTGACGGCATGGCGACTGGGCTCGAGTTCCGGTGTAGGTGTGCGCGGCGGCTGCGCTGCGCAGAGGCCGCGACCCCGGACTCCTGACGACCTGATCGTCTCGGCCAGCCCGAATCCGGGCGGCCCTCAGGCCTCGAGTCCGAGGCCTCTCCCGAGCAGCGCATGCCGCACCGATGTGTCGTCGCGCGCCTCGCGCACTCCACCTGCTTGGGAATCGATCCATGACTCTCGCGCCCTTTGCCTTCGCCAGTCCACAGATGCCGGCCGCAGCAGCGGCATGCTGCATGACCCACCAGCATGACGCGCGGCAACTGGCCCGCGTCGTCGCAGCCGTGGTGCCCCCGGGCGTCGCCCTCGACATCGGGTCGGGAGCCGGCGCCGTGGCGATGCGCCTGCTCCACCTTCGACCAGACCTGCGCGTCGTCGGTGTCGAGGTGTCATCCGGCGCGGCGCTCGAATCGGTCCGACGGGCGACAGCGATGGGCCTCGGTGACCGCTTCCGGGTCCTCCGCGGCGATGCCCTGGCCATCCGGCTGCCGCAGGCCAGGTCCGTGGTCGTGAACCCGCCCATGCTCCCGACCGAGGCGTGGTGGGAGGCCCCGCGGAAATCCTCTCTGGGCGAAGGTTTCGCGGCCGCGCTCGTGCGCCGCCTTGGCGCGCAGCCCGGGACGTCCGATATCTGGATCCACCTCTTCGACTTCCACGGGATCGAGCGCTCGTTCGGCTGGGGGACGCCGCTGGCTCAGGTGGCGACCGAGTTCGGGTTCGAGGTGAGCTTCCCGCACCGCGGCTGGCGCGCCGTCGGCCCGACGAGCCGCATCCGAGACGCCCTGCCCCAGCTTGTCCGGGTCTTCCCGGATGCCACGGCCCTTGTCGACGGCGCGCCGACTCGGCTGTCGGAGCTGGGGTCAATCGGCGCCAGCCAGCTGCTGATCCCTCACTCGGTCGTCCGCCTCCACCGGGCACCGATCGCCAACGGAGCCCTCCGATGACCGCCATCGCCAATCCCGCCGCCTCAACGAGTGTCATGAGCTACGCGGAATCGCTGCTCGACCTTGTCGGCCATACGCCGCTCGTGCGCCTGTCCCGGGTCACGCGGGGCCTGGGCGCGGCAGAGGCCCAGCCCCTGCTGCTCGCCAAGCTCGAGATGCTCAACCCCGGCGGATCCGTGAAGGACCGGATCGGGCTGCCCATGATCGAGGCGGCCGAGCGTGCCGGGCTGCTGCGCCCGGGCGGGGTCATCGTCGAGCCCACCTCGGGCAACACCGGGCACGGCCTCGCGATCGCGGCGGCGCTCAAGGGCTACCGCTGCATCTTCGTGATGGCCGACAAGCAGTCCGAGGAGAAGCGGTCCCTGCTGCGCGCCTACGGCGCCGAGGTCGTCGTGTGCCCCACCGACGTGCCCCCGGAGTCGCCCGACAGCTACTACAGCGTCGCCCGGCGGCTCGTGGAGGAGACGCCCGGGGCCTTCAGCCCGGGCCAGTACTGGAACCGAGAGAACCCCGCTGCCCACGAGCGGACCACGGGCCCCGAGATCTGGGAGCAGACCGCAGGACGGATCACGCACCTGGTCGCCGCCGCCGGAACGGGCGGGACGATCAGCGGCACCGGCCGCTACCTCAAGGCCCGAAATCCGGCGATCGAGGTGGTCGGCGCCGACCCCGAGGGGTCTGTGCTCTCCGGCGACGCGGCGAGGAGCTACCTCACGGAGGGCGTCGGCGAGGACTTCTTCCCGGGAACCTTCGACCCTGCGATCGTCGATCGCTGGGTCCGCGTGCCGGACCGCGATGCGTTCCACGCGGCGCGGAGGCTCGCCCGGGAGGAGGGGATCCTGGCCGGCGGGTCGGCCGGGACCGCAATCGCGGCCGCCCAGCTCCTGGTCCGGGAGCTCACCGAACAGGGTCGTGGTGATGCCGTCGTGGTCGTCATCCTCCCTGACACCGGGCGGAACTACCTGAGCAAGTTCTACGACGACGACTGGCTCCTCGCGCGCGGACTGCTCGGGGAAGCGGAGGCGTGCGCAGGACCGCGCTTCGTGGCCTGAGAGGGGATGCGGAGAGGCGCCCGTCGAGCGGTGAGTGACGACCGCGGGGCGCGGTGACGGCCGCGCCTCTACCGCGTATCCTCTGCCGACCATGATCCGTAGTCGTCCCATCGCGGTTCCGCTGTGGCTGCTCGCCGCAGCCGTGGGCGTGGGTCTCGCCGCCGTCCACGCGATCGCCTATACCGTCGGCTATGGGATCACCGGCTACGAGCCGGCGATGGCCGCGTCGGGTCACGAGCCGTGGTGGACCGTGGCGGCCTTGACGGCGGTCGCCGTGTTCGTCTGCGCTGCCGCCGCGGCGCGGTCGCGTGTCCATTTCGCCCGGACCGCGCCGGTCAGGAGTCGGCGGGCATACGCCGCCCTCCTCCTGCGCATGTGGTTGGGCCTGCTCTTGGCCGCGATCGCCGGCTTCGTCCTGCTGGAAAACCTCGAGCACATCCTGCTGGCGGGCCACCTAGCGGGGCTCGCGCCGCTCGCCCAGATCGCCCGCCTGGCGGCGCTCGGGCCGGCGCTCCTCTTGCTGGCCGCGGTCGCATTGCTCGCGCTGGCGGTGGCCGTGGTCGGACGCGTGGAGTATGCCTCCGTTCTTGCTGGCTCCTACGCGCGGCTGGTCGCGGACGGCACCTTCGACGCGAGCTTCACGCAGTCACCGTGGGCGGTGACGTTCCTGGGCGAGGTCATCGGTCCCGTCCTCCACGATGCCGCCTCGGACGGGAGCGTCCTCGAGGTCGGGTGTGGCACGGGCGTGTGGCTGGAGGAGGTGTCGCGACTCTCCGCCTCGTCGACCGCGCTCGCCATCGGCGGCTTCGACCTCTCTGCCGACATGGCTGGCGCTGCGGCATCGCGGCTCGAACGCGCTGGCGTCGCCGCCACGGTGTGGCAGGGCGACGTCCTCGACGACGGTGCCTACGCGATGCACGGGCGCAGCCTGCACGACCTCGTGTTCGCCTACGACGTTGTGCAGCAGCTCCCTGCGGACGCCCAGGCTGATGCCGTCGAGGTCATGCTCCACCACGTCCGGCCAGGTGGGCGGCTCGTCGTCTTCGACCATGACCGCCGCTCCCGGTACGGCCGGACCATGGGCGCCAAGAAGTGGCTGCGGCGGTACCTCGGCCTCCCGCTCGTGCCCCGCTACTACATCCACGCCCGCTATCCGGAGCTCGAGCAGCTCCGCAGGGGGCTCGAGCGGGAGGGGCACGCCGCGACGATTACCGTCGAGCCCGAGGGCCGGAAGCGGGCGCTCGTGGTTCGCCGGGCGGCCTAAGCGGCGCCGCGGCCTGAGGGCCGGTACTACATCGTCGGCGTGAAGCCCACCGCCAGGAACGCCTCGGGGTCGTCGCCGAACTCGAGGTAGCAGCCCTTGCCGCAGAAGACGTATTGGCGGCCCTCGTACTCGCGGGCCAGGCCCTTCTTCACGGCGTCGGCCGCGTCCACGGTCATGCCGCAGACGGGGTCCTCGTTCGGGGCGACTGTTCGGTGCTCGGCCATTCTGATCTCCTCAGCTGCGGATTGTGATGACGACGTAGGGGCGGAGAGGCAGAGCCGCTCCTTCAGCACGAGCCGGCTAACCCGACTCCGGTCCAGTCCGGCCTCCTCGGCCATACGGAGCAGTTCGCTGGGCGAGCAGGATGCGAAGCGCACGTCGTGGATGCGAGCCTCGCTGCGATCGCACCGGCGCCGCGAGCGCAGTCGCGGCCCCCAATCCTTGCATTGCTGCACTTCGCATCACTGGATGGTGATCTCCGCCCGCATCCCGGCCGCGAAGTGGCCGGTGACGTGACAGCCGGCGAGCGTCGTGCCTGCCTTGTCGAAGGTGATCGTGAGCTCTTTGGTCTTGCCGGGCTCGACGCCGATCGCGGTCGGCTCGTCCTTGGACATCGACATGCCGCCGCCCGCCATCATCTCCTGGTCGTGGGCGTCCTGGAAGGCCTGGTCGCCGACCACGAACTCGTGGAGCGTCGTGCCCTTGTTGGTCACTACGAAGGTGACGGGCCTGCCGACGGGGACGGTCATGGCCGCAGGGTCGATCCGGAGCTGGTCGCTGAGCATGACGTCGATGCGCGACGCTGCCTCTGGCGACGCGACGCCGGAGGGGGTGGCAGTGGGCGACGCGATCGGGTTTGTCGCTGCCGGAGCGCCGCCCGACGAGCAGGCGGCGGCGAGCACCGCGACAGCGGCGAGCGGGGCGAGGCGCAGGGAACGCATGAGCGGGTGTCTTCTCCTATTGGTGCGGCGGGTGGGTCAGGACGCGGAGGGGGCGGAGGCGCGGATCGGGACGGGGTCCGACGCCGCCTGGCGGACGCGGAACCGGCGGAGGCGGAGCGCGTTCGACACGACGGTGACGGAGCTCGCCGCCATCGCCGCCGCCGCGAAGATCGGGTCGAGCAGCATCCCGTTGACCGGGTAGAGGACGCCCATCGCGATCGGGATGAGGATGACGTTGTAGCCGAACGCCCAGAACAGGTTCTGGCGGATGTTGCGCATCGTCGCCCGCGAGAGCGCGATCGCCGTCACGAGGCCGCGCAGGTCGCCCGACATCAGCGTGACGCCGGCCGACTCCATGGCGACGTCCGTGCCAGTGCCCATCGCGACGCCGACGTCTGCAGAGGCCAGCGCCGGGGCGTCGTTGACGCCGTCGCCGACCATGGCCACAACCTTGCCCTCGGCCTGGAGCGCCTTCACCGCCGCGG
Source organism: Chloroflexota bacterium (assembly GCA_021785115.1). The sequence goes on from JAJYGO010000005.1 coordinate 9,892, forward strand.
CCTTGCCGTCGGGCCGGACGTCGGCGACGACACGGTCGATCCCAGCCGACCGGGCGATCGCCTCGGCGGTCCGGCGGTTGTCGCCGGTCAGCATGGCGACAGAGATCCCCAGGCGGTGGAGCTCGGCAACGGCCTCGACCGAACCCGCCTTGAGCGTGTCGGCGATCGCGATGACGGCGGCCGCACGGCCGTCGATCGCGGCGAACACGGGCGTCCTGCCATCGGCGGCGAGGGCGTCCGCGGCAGCGGTGAGCGGCGCGACGTCGACGGCGAGCGACTCGAGGAACCCCGGCCGGCCGACCAGCACCGCATGGCCCGACACCGTGGCCGACACGCCGCCCCCGGCGACCGAGAGGAAGTCAGCCGCGTCGGCGAGGACGAGCTGGCGAGTCTCGACGGCCTCGCGCACGATCGCGTCCGCGAGCGGGTGCTCCGAGCCGCGCTCCGCGGCCGCGACGAGCGCCAGGAGCTCGTCCTCGGCCAGGGCACCATCGGCACGGACGACGTCGGTGACCCGCGGCTTGCCCTCGGTGAGGGTGCCGGTCTTGTCGAGCACCACGGCCCGCACCGAGCCCAGGCGCTCGAGCGCCTCGGCGTTCCGGAACAGGATCCCGTTCTCGGCGCCCTTGCCGGTGCCGACCATGATCGAGGTCGGCGTGGCGAGCCCGAGCGCGCAGGGGCAGGCGATGATCAGCACCGCGACCGTGTTGAGCAGCGCCATGTTGAACGCGGGCTGCGGCCCGAGGACGAACCAGGCGACGAACGTGAGCGCCGCGAGGCCCAGGACCGCCGGCACGAAGTAGCCGGTGACGACGTCCGCCAGGCGCTGGATCGGCGCTCGCGAGCCCTGGGCGTCGGACACGAGGCGGATGATCTTCGCGAGGACCGTGTCGGCGCCGATGCGAGTGGCACGGAAGGTCAGCGTGCCAGTCGTGTTGAGCGTGCCGCCGACCACGAGGTCCTCGACGCGCTTGGAGACCGGCAGGCTCTCGCCGGTGATCATCGACTCGTCGACACCCGAGGCGCCGTCGGTGACGAGACCGTCCACCGCAACGGTCTCGCCGGGCCGGACGCGGACGAGATCGCCGACGCGCACCTGCGCGATGTCCACGTCCACCTCGGCGCCGTCGCGCACCACGCGCGCGGTGCGCGGGGCGAGGCCGATCAGGCGTCGGATGGCGTCCGACGTGTGGCTGCGGGCGCGGGCCTCGAGGAACCGGCCGAGCAGGATGAGCGTGATGATCGCGGCGCTGGTGTCGAAGTACATCGGCAGCGCCCCGCCGTCCATGCCGAGGCCAGCGGCGCGGAAGAACTCGGGGAACGCGATGGTGGCGACCGAGTAGAAGTACGCGGCGGACGTC
>JAJYGO010000032.1 GCA_021785115.1 Chloroflexota bacterium
CTGTCCTGGTCGTAGGGGCGGAACGTCTTCTGGTGCATAGACGATTCTCGCACGTCGGGAGGTGCCGGGGTGGCGATTACCGACACGCCCTCCTAGCCGGACGGGTGTCGGTCAGCACCGAACGATCTTACCTGCTCGCGCTCATGCACTCGCCGGCCTTCCCGGGCCGCGAGCGCGAGCTCGAACAGGGCGACGACAAGCGGATCGCGGACGAGGGCGGGTACCGGCTGGAGCACCGGCGGGTGGGACCGAGGCGGTGGCAGCCGGTGCATGCGTCGAACAGTCCTCGAGGGCGCCGCTCGCACCTCGAGCGCGAGGAGGCTGGGACCGCTGGAGACGCGTCGGCCCCGCCGGGACCCGAGACGAAGCCGGCCCGAACCCATCGCATTCCCGCGCGCGGGCCCTCGGAGCGCGCGAACGAGCGTGCCTTCCGGATGGGCTGCCCGACGCGCATCCGCTCGGCGCCTGTTGCCCCGTGTGTCGGTCCCACGGTCGCCGCGCAGGCTCGGCTCGTGGGAGGAGCGGCGCCTCACGACAGCAGCCCGCCGATCTCCTCCCCCCCGCCGCTGCCCAGGAGCCGGGCCCAGGCTGGCGACCCGACGGGCGCCCGGCTGCGGCGTATCCGGACGTCGCTCGCGATGGCGGCCAGGGGCACGGGATCGCCCGGCCACCCGACCGGACGCGCCGGGGCGGCGAAGCCGCGGGAGCGCAGCTCGTCGAGCACCACGCCCCACGAGCGCCCCTCGAGAGCCGGGTGCTGACCCCGGCGCCGGAGCCAGGCAAGGCGGTCCTCGGTGGGTGCGACCCAGAGCAGCTGCCGGCCCTCGCGCCCGGCGAGCGCTCGCGCATACATGGCCAGGCGGGTCCGGATCAGCGGCGCGTGCTCGGTGGCCTCGTCGACCTCCAGACAGCACACCGCCGATCCGGTCTCAGTGGACAGCACAACGATGCTGTCGGGGTGGACCTCGGCGGGCAGCATGCCGTCGTCGATGGTCGATTCGGTCAGCCAGAGCTGGACCGAGCCAGATGACGATCGGACGAGGGCGCTGACGGTTTCGACGATGTCGAGGGTGTGACGGACCCGACCGACGCCACCGGTGCGGGTGTCGTGGTAGCCCAGGCGACGGCTCCCGCGGCGGCTGATGTGGTAGACCACCGGGATCCCGCCGCGCTCGGGCGCGAGCGGGGCGGGATCGAGCAGGCCGAGCTGCCAGAGGCGTCGGAGCCGACGGAGGGCGGTGCGTCGGCTGGGATACACGAGGGCCGCCAGCTGGTCGGCGGTGGCGACGCCGGCGCGGTACAGCAGGCGAAGGCAGGCCCGGTCGCGGACCGAGAGCAGGCCCACGTCCAGGCCCGACATGAGCGCTCGGTCGGAGCTCTCGCGGAAGACGACGCTCATGGAAGGATTCCCGTCGCCCTGGTGGCCGCTCCACGCATGACGCCCCGGCACGCGGCTGACGCGGGTCGACCCATGCCCGCGCCAGTCGGCGCGCCACGCCAGCGACACGAACGCGCCATCGGCGGCCTCCCACTCTCGAGGCCGCACAGCGCGCCGGCCGTGTGGACCCCGGGGGTTCGCCTTGCGGCCGCAGGGCGCCCAGGGATCGCACGACGCCCAGCCTCGGCTCGGTGGCGAACGACCATCCGCTCGGTCGTCAGGCGGTTACCCAATCGGTCCATCCACGGCAGTACCTCATCACGTGCTTGAAGCGTCCCAGGGTGCGGCCGGTATGTGTCGCTCGACGCCTGGGCGGCGACTGACCCATCGCGCGCCAGCCCAGTGCTGCCCTCGCCACGCTATCGGATCGCATGCTCGTCGCCGCTGGACGGGCGCCTGCCCGCGCCGAACGGGTCGGGCAATCCGCATGTGCACGCACGCCAGATCGCCCGGACGATCACTTGATCCGCCGGCCGCGAGGTCAGCCCCGCGGACGAACGGATCGTACCCGCCGGAAGGGGTCTCCCCAAGGGGCGCCGTGTACAAGGTTCTGTACGAAATCGGGTGTCCGTGGCCATGAGAAAGCCCCACCAGTGGCCACGTGGAAGTCCCCATCCTCGACTGATCACCCGAGCCACCGGGCATGACCCCGGGGCTGGACGATGACGGAGTTCCGGTTCACGAAGTCGGCCGGTCGCTCCGCGATCGTCGCCGGCCGGGTCGTGCGCACGCGGCGGGTGCGTGTCGGGCCCTTGGAAGCCGAGCTCCGCCATGGGCCGGCGGACCTGGTCGCGGCCCGCGGCGACGTCGAGACGACGGAGCGCCTTCCCGCACCTTGCGCACCCCGTACGCCCCGTAGTTGGCTTGGTGGACCAGCCGATGACGAGCTTCACGGCGGCGTCGTTGACGCTCCGTGCCGAGATTGACGGGTCGTCGCGGCGTAGTAGGACGAGGGGGCGATCGCAGAGTGCGGCAGATCGGCTCGACCCCGTAGGCGTCCCAGTATTCGTCGATGTAGCGGATGATCTCGGGGAGCGACGGTCGAGCCTCGACGCCCAGATCGCCGAGTGCGAGGTGGAGCTGCGGGCCCTCGGCGCCGACCACCCCGACCTCGAGCTACTGCGGACCGTGCCCGGCATCTCGGGGGTGCTCGGTTACACGATCGCCTCGGAGATCGGCGACATCCGCCGGTTCAGCTCGCCCAAGAAGCTCGCCGGGTACACCGGGCTGTGCCCCCTCGTGCGCCAATCAGGCGGCCGGGCCGGCTCTGGTTCACGCCGGAGCTTGACCACGGCCCCTCTTCACAGAGAGGGTCACCGCATCGGCGCGCCGTCGAGAGACAGCGCCACGACGAAGGTGGAGCGACCATTGAATGGAGTCACGCCGGTTACGACGACCACCTCCCCGATCACCCGGACGTCGGTGATCACTGTCCGGGCCGACGTGGCCTCGACAAACGGCCATCCTTGCCGCTCCGCCCCATCGGGCCCGAGGCCCAGCACCGCGCCCTGTCCACCCGGCTGCCGAACGGCCACGAACACGGTGCCGTCTGGCGCGATCGCTGGCGGCTGGACGTTGCCCCCGCTGCCGGTAGTGAACGGCGCGACGCTTTCGAACGCAGCGCCCGCCGAGAACCAGATGGGCCATCCGGACGGCACCGACCCGTCGGGTGCAATGGCGAGAACGCCCTGTGTCTGCGAGTTGTCCTTGAGCACTTGGAGATAGACGGTCCCGGCCGGGCCGATCGTCGGCGATGCCAGGCGACCGGGATTGCCCTCTCCGAAACCGTACGACCATGCCTGCTCTGTAGGCGGAAGCGTGAAGAGCTCATGCACCTGTCCGCCGGTGCCGATGCGCTCTACGCGCGCGACACTGTCCGGTGCTCCAGTCACGATGTAGAGTGTGCCGTCGGCTGCGACATAAGGCGGTGACGCAGGGCCCGGGATCGCTAGCGGCCACCCGGAGCGAACTTGGCCGCTCGGGTCGAACGCGGTGAAGTCGGTGCGAACGATACGCAGCGGCGTCGTGCTGGGCAGCTGGCCACCGTCCGTCTCGACGCCCCAAGCGTAGATCGTGCCGCCTGCTGCAACTGTGAAACCCTCGCCCGGCACACGGACGGGCCAGCCAGGCCGCATCGTGCCATCCGGGGCATAAGCAACGATATCGAAGGTCTTGCTGAAGCCAAGCGCGGGACCTACCTCGAGGTACACGGTTCCACCCGGGTCGAACGCGAGCGCTGGGACGGCGCACCCGGTCGTCCCGCACGACAGGTATCCCGGGAGCGTGACCGGCCAACCAGCGACGAGAGAACCGTGGGAATCGAGCGCGGCAAGTTGCTGGGCTTGCGCGGATCTGGTCGTCGGGGCCTTCCATGTCACCACAATGAGGTCGCCGTCGGGCGCAACGAAGAGGTTTCCACCAGCCGTCAGGGCCGTCGGTGCGGCTTCGACCTGGGGAGACCAGCCCGCTTTCGGGTCGCCTGCACTGTCAAGTGCAAAGATCTTGGCCCCGGCGTTGTCCCCGTAACGTACGCCTGCCGCGTACACAGTGCCGTCAGCTCCGAGGACCGGCCGGCTGAAGCCCACAATGCCCGCCGGCGCGTAAGGCCAACCCTGCTTTACGTGGCCGCCTGCGTCGAGCGCATAGACTTTCGCCTGCCCGTTTGACGTACTTGGGCCTGTCGAGACGTAAAGGGTCCCGTCGGGAGCGCGTACCGGCAAGTTGCCGTTCGCGATGCGGAACGGCCATGCCGCTGCAGGTCGCGGGGTCGGCCCTGGTGTCACCGTGGCTGTTGTGGGCTTCGAAGCGGCAGTCGGCTGGGGCCCGACCGTCGCGGAGCGCAGCGCGAACAGCCCGAGCAGTGTGCCACCGAGCACGGCGACGGTCGTCACGCTCGCTGCCAGGGCGAGTGTGCGCGAGCGTCGCGCCCGGCCATAACCGAGTTCGCGCGGCACTGCGGCGACGCGCTCACGCAGCTCGGGCGGCGCGGAGCGCGGCGCGCCCTCAAGCAGCATCTCCCTCACAATCTCGTCGAGCCGATTGCCGGTCATGGCCTACTCCCGGGCGGTCGCTCGGCCGCCTCGTATGCGGCGCGCAGGGCGCGCAGGGCGTAGTGCAGGCGAGAGCGGACTGTCCCTTCGCGTGCGCCGGTCCGCGCCGCGATCTCGGCGCTGGTCAGGCCCTCCACGTAGTGGAGGACGACAACCAGGCGGTGCTCCTGGCTCAGTGATGCAAGTGCCCCGCGCACTGCGTCCCGTTCGATCCACTCGGTCGACAGGTCGGGGGTCGGCCGCTCGGGTAGCTCGGGCAAGCTGATCGGACGGATGCGTCGCCGGCGCCAACGGTCGCGACATCCGTTCACGAGGATGCGGTCGAACCAGACGTCGAAGGACGCGGAGTCGCGGAGGCCCGAGAAGGCGGTCCAGGCGCGGATAGTCGCGTCGTGCACGGCGTCCTGGGCCTCCACGTCGTTCCCGAGTAGGATCGCGGCGAGTCGGTAGGCATGGTCGAGGCGGGCGCCGGTCAGACGTGCGAAGGCTTCAGCGCGCTCACCCTCGGCCCGCGGCGTCCCTTCGGCCACTCGACCAGTTCCGTCCAGCGTCGGCACCCTGTACACGTCCCTTCCAGACGCACGCGCTGTGTCACGTGTTCAATAATCCGCGTCTGCCTCCACCGGCTTCCCAATTGAAGGCGGGCAGAACACCGATCACGGTCGTTCCCGCGTCGGGCTTCTCGCCCAGGCCCGCTACGACCAGGACTGCTCGCCACCTCGTCGCCGGCGCCAGCCTCGCAACCGCCGCGGCGTGGATGGCTAAGGGTCGGGCTGGGGAGGGCCACGCCGGCGAGGGTGAGGTTGCTTGGCAGCACAGGCCCGTGGATGAGTTGATCGGGGACTAGGGCTGAGCGACTGGCTCCACTGGCCATCCAACCTGAACTGTCGCAGTGGCAGGAGTTGGGAGGCCGGCCGGGGGAAGACTGTCGAGGTCGACTAGTCCGACCTGACCCAGTCCTTGGCCCAGGTTCAGCAGCTGACAGGCTGAATGCGCGTCCGGGAGCAGCGCAACGACGTGATCGTTCGACGCGTCGACCCACATTGCCCGTCCGGCCCCTAGCGGCCAATGGGCCAGCGCTCGACTTGCACCGGTGGCAGTCTCGACCAGGAGGAGCCCTGGCTCCGCGACCGACTGGCTGACAGTCGGGGGGCCATCTGGAGCGCGGAGGCCGTAACCTGTGGCCACGACGAGGACTGACCCGTCGGACGTGACGTATGCGTCAGACGCCAGGATCTCGGAAAGGGTCCAAAGCACGGCGCCAGACGCAAGATCAATCGCAGTCAGCTGCCGCCCCGATTGCATGTCGATGAACGCGGCGGTGTCACTCAGCGCCACGACACGGCCGATCGGTACTTCGTAGCGTCGCACGGCCTGGCCCGGCCGAATGACTTCCAGGAACGTCGCGTCCTTATGGCCGACAAGTGACACAACGGTGTTCCGCGAAGGGCTTGCCGCGAGAGGGCTCCTCCACCACGTCGCCTGCTGGCCACCCAGAGGTGCGACCGTAGTCACAGACCCGGTTGCATAATCCGCGGCGAGCACATCGCCCGCGCCGCTGCCGGCACCCGCCGGAAGGCTCGCGAAGTACAGCGAGTCGGCGGCGGTCACGGCAGACCAGACGTAGCGGCCAGCCAGACTGAGCGCGATGGCCGCGGTGTCTATTGCGCGGACGAAGAGCGTGACCGGCACGGGTCCGAAGCCCCAAGGCGCTTCGGGATGGACCGACACGACGGATCCGCGCCACGCGTCGAGCGCGAACTCGTCGATCGGAAGTGCAAGCGCTGCGCGTGAGCTGAATCGACCGGCCACAAATGGTGGTCCAACAAGCCACGTGTCATCAGGCCGGCCAGGAAGCGATGTCACACTCGGAACGGGACCATTCATTGCAGTCACCTCGTCGCTCGGCAGGCAGCGTGCATGTCCTCTAGGGGTGCAGATTGTGTGCGGCCCCCTGGCAGCCGCTGCTCACGGCCACCCCTCGATGCAGGACACGTAGCCACTGCCCGCATATCCTCCCGCGAAGTTCATGGTCGTGCTGGCGCTCCACCATTCGCCGGAGGCTTGCGTGCATCCGTTCCAGTTGTCCGGGTTGTAGACGTAGAACCGTCCCGTCGCGACGTCGCGATACAGGACGAATACCGAGTGCCCAAGGGTCGACCCAGACGGGTCGCAGTTGGCGAGGTCAGGATCAGGCTGCCCGTTCAGCACAGCGCAGTGGTTCCCAGTGGCGGGGTCCATGTCGGCCTGAAACTGCTGCCACGTGCGATAGCTGTAACCTGAGTACGAACCATCGTAAAGCGCGACGTGGTAGACGTCGTTGGGATTGTCCGCGGGATGACGAAGCGCCTGGTAGAGGTAGTAGGGATCGGTCCCAGCGTGGCCAGGGTAGACCTGATCGCCGGGGCAGTAGCAGCTATTACAGGGGGAAGTACAGCAGTTCCTCGGGCATTGGGGGTATACCATGTACGCGGGGTTTCCGCACTGGTGATTGGTGTCTCCCGTGCACCACTGCGAGCCAGAATAGACCTGGTAATTGTACCAGATCCGTACGCTGGCCGATGACGGGTTATGCACGTGATTAGATATCGTCGAGCGAAGCATGGCGGCTGCCGCCGGTCCGCAATTATGGGCGCAACAGTACGAGCCATCCCACTGGGACCGGTACGCATATGGCGCAGGCAAGACGAGAGGGGATACTTGCGCTGGGATCGTCTGAGCTAGCGCCCGTGGGATCTGAAGAACGTCGGCCAACAACAAGGCGCCGCCTACTTCGGCTCCTCGCCTTAGTAGTTCGCGGCGTGTAAGCCCCATCAACGCGCCTCCGTTGAGCTGTCAGGAGTTGCGCATCCGAACTGCGCGCCTAGCTCACTGCGTGAACATCGGCGTGTGCGGACCACGACGACGTGACATAGCGCTTGCCGAGCGCGACGGTGAGCAAGACGGAAAGCATCGTGATGCCGACAACGCCTGCGGCGATGGCGGCTGCCGATTGAGGCGACAGGCGCGCGACCGCAGCGAATACTGCCAGAGAAACGACGCTCCACAGATAATCCCGCCCGATCAGGACGCGCGAGAGTCGCCCATCGCGACCGCATCCACACGCTCCGCGATATCCGGTGTACCATGCAGCCCCCGTCGCGGCGCCGTACAACGCAAATGTCGCGCTGGCCGCCAGAAGGCCTCGGGAATCCAACAGAAGTCCAGCAGCGAGGACGCACTCCCACAGCGTCATGCCATGGCGAAGGGTTCGGCGCCACTGATAGGGCCAGAGCAAATACGTTGCGGCTGGCACACGCTCAGATTCCAAGTTGTGGGCGGCGGCAGCTGCGAACACGGCTACGAGGAACAGTCTTATGACCGTGGCGATGACCGAGAAAGCGACGTCAGTCATCCGGCTGCTCCCTGATATGCATGCACACATGCCGATGCGCGCGACTGCGCGGACACGGTGGCGCTTGAGTCACCACGGGTACACCGAGCTGAACGTGTCGTTCCAGGCATCGCCAACGTAGGTGGTCTGCTGGTTGCAGCAGAAGAAGTAGTAGTACCCGCTGTTGTAGATGTCCGTGGCGAAGTGGCCAGCAACCCCGTTCAAGGCTTTGAAGGAGCTGATCCGATCGTTCCATCCGATCGTCCGCAGGTCGTTGTACGGCTGGGATATCGCGGTGTAGGCGCCGGACCAGTCGGCGTTGTCGTAGATGTTGAGATAGGGGGCGGACGCGGTCGCGCCCACCGGGGCGGCAGCCACGTGGTCGGCCAACGCTCGTTGCAGCTCAGTCGCTGTGGCAAAGCAGTGGATGTGCGGGAAGTCGAGGTCGTGGCAGTACCAGTCGGGGATCTGGTCGATCGAGATGACGCGGCCATCGACGTCGGCGAGCGCGGAGGTTGGTGAGGCCGCCGAACCGGGGTCGTGAGCCGCTGTCGGGCCGGCAGCCGCCAGGACCGCGACGAGACAAGCTGCGAGGGCCATACTGGCGCGCAGGTGGAGTCGTCCCATTTGTCCCTCCTGGTCCCCGACCCGGGATCCCTGTTTGACGGGACGCGACCCGACCGTAGCGGGGGCGGAGGGCTGAAGCCAGTGGGTGAAACCCTACGCAGGATGTGGGGAAATCCCTACTTCCACCCGTGGAGCGCTCGGCGCAACATCGATGTCGCCGCGCTCGCGCTGGTCATCGTGGGGCTCGCTTTGGCCGGTTTGGCCACTGCGGTGACTCTCTGGGGCACCGCCGATCTCGGTGTGATCGCTGGTCCTCCAGGAGGAACGGTGCTGCACGTCAATCCAGGGTCGTTCGCATGGCAGGAGGGCATCCGCCCCGGCCAGCCCGTGGTGGCGATCTACTCCAGCGACAGTCCTACCGGCGCCGGCATCGTCACCTCGACCGAGGGAGGGGAGGTCGGCGCGATGGAGGGGGCCGGGACCGTGCGACTGCGTGACAGCCTTCCGTCGGCCTTATTCGCTCTCGCGCTGGCGGTCATCGCAGCCATTGCGCTGCCGTGGCATCGACGGCGCGCTGCGGGACTCGCAGCGGTAAGCGTCGTGGTTGCGTCCGTGCCCCTCACGGTCGCATCACCGGTCGCTATCGAGGTGCCAGCGCGGGCGCTTGCTCTCGCGGTCCCTGCGGGCTGGATTACAGCGTGGGGCACCCAGGCCCCACGGACCAGATTGCTGCTGGTGGGGTTTACCCTGCTCGTTTCGGCTGCATGGCTCGTTGCGTGGATGAGTCTTCAGAGTGCGTACGACACGATCGACCAGGTGCGGGCGGCGCTCGCGTTCGCCGGCTGCGCAGGAGCGCTTGCCCTGCAGGTTGACCCCCTCGCTGTGCGTCGGCGCGTGCGCGCACTCGGGGCTCCAGGTAGTCTCGATGCGCTCGCGCTGACACTGTTGCTCGCACTGGCGGCCCTGCTGCAGTTCATCGTGCAGGCACCGCCCGGCATTACGATCGCCGTGCTTCTTGCGGGCGTGGCCATCTACCCGCGCCTGCGTCGGCAGGTCAGAGGTGCGCTCGACCGCCTGTTCGTTGCCGACTTGCGCGACCGACTCACGATCGAAGCAGCCGAGTCGGAGCGTGGTCGCCTCGCCCGCGACCTGCACGATGTACCGCTTCAGGAGATCGCTGGGGTGATCCGTCGTCTCGATGCTGTGCCAGATGTCCAGGCTGAGGTGTCCTCACTACGCGCAGTGGCAGATCACTTGCGCCAAGTCACGACCGAGCTGCGCTCGCCGGTGCTCGACGATCTTGGTCTCGCGCCCGCAATCCAGTACTTCGCCACGCAGTTGACGGCGCAGGCTTCCGACTTCCGCGTGGAGACGGAGCTGGTAACCGACGCTCGCCCGACGCGCGACTCACGGCCGGCGCCAGAGATCGAGCTCGCGGTGTTCCGTGTCGTCCAGGAGGCGCTGGCGAACGCGATCCGTCATTCCGGAGGCACGCACGCTGTCATCACGGGCACGATCTCTCGCGAGGGAATCGAGATCGCCGTGCTCGACGATGGCCACGGCCTCCGCTCTGCGGCGCTCGATCGCGCGATTCGGGAGGGCCACATGGGCACGATGGCGATGCGACAGCGGGCAGCCTCGATCGACGCTGACCTACGCTTCGACAACCTGAAGGATGGCGGCCTCGCGGTGCGCCTGAGGTGGCCCGCATGAAGATCGCCGTAGTCGATGATCACCCGGTCGTTGCGCAGGGGCTTGAAACTTCCCTCAGGCAGCAAAGCGACTTCACGGTCGTAGGCACCGCCGGTTCACTGACCAGCGCGCGCGATCTGCTCAGCCAGACCCAGCCCGACGTGGTGCTTCTCGACCTGCGCCTCGCTGACGGATCAGGTTTCGACCTGTTGATGGAGGCGCGCGGTCTTCCGGCGCCGCCAGCTTTCATCATCCTGTCCAGTTTCGGTATGCCCCAGTATGTGGATGCCGCAGTGCGTCATGGCGCGAGCGGGTTCGTTCTCAAGACCGCGCCGACGTCCGAGATCCTCGATGCGATCCGCCGGGTCGCCGAGGGCGGGATTGCCTTTCCAGCCGAGCTGTTGATCGCGGTGCATCGGTCTGGCTGGACGCCATTGAGCCCGCGCGAACGGCGCCTCATTGAGTCACTCCTCGAGGGTCGAACGAACGACGAGATGGCGGCCGCCCTCGGCGTTACCCGGAAGACGATCGAGGCACGCCTCGCCAGTCTCTTCGAGCGTTTCGGGGTCGAGAGCCGGACAGAGCTTGCCGTGCGCGCGGAGCGTGAGGGTTGGCTGGGTGTGCCCGGGAGAGAGGCTTCGCATGTCGGATCTGGCGCGCCGGGCGGTCGTGGCGCGGACTCAAAGGACCCCGGCTGAACCGGCATCCAGTCGACTCGTGGGTTTCACGGGGGTCGAGCAATACCACGGCTCAACGCGTTCCCCGATGACCATTCGCGTGCTGCCCTTCTGGGGCGGGGTGACCATCATCGTCGACGGCGGCGTAGGCGTAGTCGCAGCCGGCGTGCTCGCGCGTTGTCCCAGTTCCCGCGCCCGCGGACGCATGACCGACGCGGTCGGGGATGGGCCCGAGCTTCTTGACGTCGATATGGCTGGCCGGACCGTGCTTTACTTTACGCGATGTCGCCGATCTGAGCCATCCGCTCTGCCCGGCCGATGATCTTCACGCGATAGGTCGCGCCCGCGCCCCGCACCTGCCGGGCGCGCCAGTTCACGACATTTCACGGTTTCGGGGAGCCCCAGCGAGAGCCCGTGGGCGTACGCGTCGGGCGTCAGGCGCGT
>JAJYGO010000392.1 GCA_021785115.1 Chloroflexota bacterium
GGTCGACGAGACCGCGATCGCCGCCGCCGCGGCAGCAGTCCCGCTGGTGGTGACGACCGAGGAGCACACGGTGCTCGGCGGGCTGGGCGGGTTGGTGGCCGAGATCGTGACCGCGCACGAGCCGCGGCGGGTCCTCCGGATCGGGATCCAGGACACGTGGGGTGAGTCGGCCCCGAACGCCTGGCTGCTCGACCGGCACGGGCTGACCGCGGAGCGGATCGTCGAGCGGGTCCTGGCGGAGCGCTAGCCGTCACCCTCACGGCGAACCGCGGGATTTGCCTCATCGACGGTTGATGCCGGTATTCGAGCGTTGCCGGTGTCCACGCGGCCGCCCAATTACCTCATCTACGGCCCCCACCCGTGAGTGAGACGGTTTCGGCCCCCGACGCCTTGCGAATACCGCTGCCAACCGTCAATGAGCAGGATTCGTACCGGGCGATTCCGCGGCTTGCGCCCTGTGTCTCAGCCGACCTTGACGGCCCGCCCGGTGGCCACGCTCTCGTTGGCGGCCTCGGCGAGGACCAGCGCGGCGCGTCCGTCGGCGAAGCCCACGGCGGGCTCGCGATCCTCCTTGACAGCCGTGACGAACTCATCGAGCTCCGCCTTGAACGCGGGCATGTAGCGCTCCAGGAAGAAGCCCAGGATCGGCCCGGCGGCCTCCGTCTCGGTCGCGGTGTTGGCGCGCACCGTGGTCGGCGTCCAGTTGCCGGCCTCGAGCGAGCCGAGGTCGCCGAACACCTCGAGCCTCTGGTCGTAGCCGTAGGCGCAGGAACGGCTGTTGACGATCGTGGCCAGGGCGCCGCTGGCCGCGCGCATCACGATGATCGCCTGCGCGTGGTCCTTGGCCTCCTGGAACGCCTCGAGCCCGTCGTCGGAGCCCATCGCCTGGACCTCGACCATGTCGCCCAGCTGGTAGCGCGCCATGTCGAAGTCGTGGATGGTCATGTCCTTGAACATGCCGCCGGACACCGACAGGTACGACGCGGGAGGCGGCTGCGGGTCGCGCGACGTGATGCCCAGCGCCCGCACCATGCCGATCTCGCCCTTCGCGACGCGCTCCCTGACCTCCCCGAATGACGGGTCGAACCGGCGGCAGAAGCCGAGCATGACGAACGGCGCCCGATGCTGGATCTCGGCCCAGGCCGCGTCGATCTTGGCGAGGTCGAGGTCGATGGGCTTCTCGAGCAGGACCTTCTTGTCCGCATCGACCGCGCGGCGGAGCATCTCGATGTGGGTGTTGGTCGGAGTCCCGATCACGACGGCGTCGATCGACGGGTCGGCGAACGCGTCCTCCGGGTCGAGGCTCCAGCGGGCGCCGTACTTGCCGGCGAGGGCCGTCGCGGCCGATTCGATCGGGTCGCACACCCAGACCAGCTCCGCATCGGGGTTCTCGCTGATCGAGCGGGCGTGGACCTGACCCACGCGGCCCGCCCCCAACATGGCGACGCGAAGCATGTGCGGTGCCTCCTGGATGCTCGTGTCGGCGGCCCGCCGCGGGCCGCCGATCGTCGGTTGACAGCCAATCCGGTGGGCGCGGGCCCTGGGACCCAGACCGGCGGGATGGCCGGGGAGGGTTGCGCTCCAGGGTCGCGCCGGACTAGAGTGTAAACGATTACCGATGCCAGATGCACCAGGCGCGCGCCGTCGGCCCGCCTCGCCGCACGCAGTCGTTCCCCTGAGAGGAGGCCACGCGTTGTCCACCCTACGGCTGACGGTCGGACAGGCGATCGTCCGGTTCATGGCGGCCCAGTACGTCGAGCGCGACGGCGTCGAGAACCGCTTCATCGCGGGCGTCTGGGGCATCTTCGGCCACGGCAACGTCGCCGGCCTCGGCCAGGCGCTCGAGGAGCTGGGCGACGAGTGCGCGATGCCGTACTACCGGCCCCAGAACGAGCAGGCCCAGGTCCACCTCGCCTCCGCCTACGCGAAGCACAAGAACCGGCTCCAGACATTCGCCTGCATCAGCTCGATCGGCCCCGGCGCCACGAACATGGTCACCGGCGCCGCGCAGGCCAGCGTCAACCGGCTGCCCGTGCTGCTGTTCCCGTCCGACTACTTCGCCAACCGCCTGCCCGACCCGGTCCTCCAGCAGGTGGAGCACCCGGTCGAGCACGACGTCTCCGCGAACGACGCCTTCCGCCCCGTCAGCCGCTACTTCGACCGGATCAGCCGCCCGGAGCAGCTCCTCTCCTCGCTCCCCGAGGCCTTCCGGGTCCTCACCGACCCGGCCGAGACCGGCGCCGTGACCGTCGCCCTGCCGGAGGACGTCCAGGCCGAGGTCTACGACTGGCCCGAGCGGTTCTTCGAGAAGCGCGTCTGGCACGTCCGGCGGCCCGTCCCGGAGCCCGCCGCGCTCGCCGAGGTGGCCGAGCTGATCCGCCAGGCGAAGCGCCCGCTGATCGTCGCCGGGGGCGGCGCCATCTACTCCGGGGCCGAATCGGCGCTCGACGCGTTCGCCACCACGTTCGGGATCCCGGTCAGCGAGAGCCAGGCCGGCAAGGGCGTGCTGCCCTGGGACCACGCGTGCAACGTGGGCCCCGTGGGCGCGAACGGCGGCCTCGCCGCCAACCGCCTGGCGAAGGAGGCGGACCTCGTCATCGCCATCGGCTCGCGCATGGGCGACTTCGTCACCGGGTCGAAGACGATCTTCCAGAACCCGGACGCGAGCTTCGTGGGCATCAACCTCAACGGCTTCGACGCCCACAAGCTGCGCGCCGTCCCGCTGATCGCCGACGCGCGCGAGGCGCTGCTCGCCCTGACGGCGGCACTCGCCGACCACCCCGGCACCGGGCAGGCGTACCGCGACCGCGTCGCCGACCTCAAGGAGGAGTGGGACGCGCGGGTGGTCTTCCACCGCACCCCCAGCGGCGAGACGGCCGACCTCGCCCAGCCCGAGGTGATCGGCATCCTCAACGACGCCGTCGGCGGCCACGCCACCGTGGTGTGCGCGGCGGGCTCGCTGCCCGGCGACCTGCTCAAGCTGTGGCGCCCGGAGGACTCGAAGGCCTACCACCTCGAGTACGGCTACAGCTGCATGGGCTACGAGATCCCGGCGGGCCTGGGCGTGAAGCTGGCCGAGCCCGCCCGCGAGGTCGTGGTCGCCATCGGCGACGGCACCTACCTGATGCTCAACTCCGAGATCGTGACCGCGGTCGCCGAGGGCATCAGGATCACGGTCGTGGTGTTCGACAACCACGGCTACCAGTGCATCAAGGACCTGGCCTGGAGCTGCGGCGTACCCCAGTTCGGCAACGAGCTCCGCTTCCGGGACCCGGCCACCAACCGGCTCACCGGCGGCTACATCCCGGTCGACTTCGCCAAGCACGCCGAGGCGATGGGCGCGATCGGGGTCACCGCGCGCACCGAGCGGGAGATCCGCGACGCGATCGCCGCGGCCCGCACCGCCGATCGCACCACCGTCATCCACGTCTACGTCAGCCCCGACAAGCGCGCCCCGGGGTACGAGAGCTGGTGGGACGTGCCCCCGGCCGAGGTCAGCGGCTCCGGCCTGGTGGTCGCCGCGCGCGCCCGCTACGAGAGGGCCGTTGCGCTCCAGCGCGAGGAGCTGGCGTGAGGATCGCGACCGCGGTCGTCAACTGGAACAACCCCGACATCCCCGATGTCTTCCCGTGGATGCCCTACGGTCAGGCGCTCGACCGCATGGTCGAGGCGGGCTATGACGCCACCGAGTGGGGCCCGTCGATGCCGACGGACCCGGACGAGCTCCACGAGGCGCTCACCAGCCGCGGCCTCGACCTCGTCGGCGCGTTCGTCGGGCTCGGCTTCCGCGACGCCGAGAGGCTGGAGCCCGAGCTCGAGCGGGCGCTGGGCATCGCGCGGTTCCTGGCCGCCAACGGCGCCGGGGTGCTGATCGCGGCCGAGGCCGGCGACGAAAGCCGGCGGGGCGAGGCCGGCCACGTGGACGAGTCCCGCGGCCTGACGGACGGGCAGTGGCGGAGCCTGGCGAGCGGGCTCGACGAGCTCGCCCGACGCGTGGCGCCCCTCGGCATGCGCCTGGCGTTCCACAACCACGCGGGGACGTACGTCGAGACCCCGGCCGAGATCGCGCGCCTGCTCGACGAGACAGACGCGGCGCTCGTCGGCTGGTGCCTCGACGTCGGCCACCTCGCGTTCGGGGGCGGCCTCGCCATGGAGCTCCTCCCGAAGTACGCGGACAGGGTGAAGCACGTCCACGTGAAGGATGTGGACGGCCGCGTCCTGGCCCGCGCCAAGGCACACGAATGGTCGTTCGGCCAGGCCCTCGCGCACTACATCTTCCCGCCGCTGGGACAAGGGATCGCGCAGATCCCCGAGGTCGTGGCAGCGCTCAAGGGCGTCGGCTACGACGGCTGGTACGTGATCGAGCAGGACACCTGCCGCGGCGACCCCACGCCGACCGCGAAGGCGAACCGCGCCTATCTCGAGGGATTGCTCGGCGCCTGACGCATCGGCCACCTCCGCACGGCGCCCATGACGGTGCCGGATGCGGCCCGGCTGCGACACCGGTTGCGAAACCGTGTTGACATGTGGACACCGCGCGACTAACGTCTGCAATCGATTACGCGACGAACGCAACGGCCGAATGGAGCCCGCCACACGGCGGTGGCAGATGCGCCGGTCGGTAGTCGGCAAGGCTTTCTCACGGAGGAGTGGAAAGAACATGGCCATCAATCGAGTGGTGCGGCTCGCTGGCGCCCTGATCGCCAGCGCCGCCATCGTCGTCGGTTGCGGATCGAACGCAGCGACGCCATCGCCGGCCGCCAGTGGCGGCGGCTCGGGCACAGCGTCGGCCGGCTGTCCGTACAAGTTCGCGGTCATCACCCATGGCGACACGGGCAGCTTCTGGAGCGTCGTCTACAAGGGCGCCAAGGACGCCGCTGCTGCAACGGGCTGCACGCTCACCGAGGTCTACGGGTCGCAGCAGCAGGGTCAGGCGCAGCCTGACGACAACGCCGAGAACCAGGCCATCCAGGACGCGGTCAACCAGAAGGTCGACGGCCTGGCGGTCTCCGATCACAACCCCAGCCTGATGAACCCGACCCTCGCCGCAGCGGCGAAGGCCGGCATCCCCGTCGTGCTCATCAACGCAGGGTGCGACGACGCCGACATCGCGGCGTCGGGTGCCATGACCTGCGTGGGCCAGCCTGAGGCGTTCGCCGGCAAGCAGGCCGGCGCCCGCTTCATGGCCGAGCAGGCGAACAACGTCCTGTGCGTCATCCACCAGAGCGGCCAGAACCTGCTCGACCGCTGCAACGGCATCGCCCAGGCGCTCGGCACCGGGGCCACCTGCTCGACCGGCGACGCCCCGGCCAGCGGCCCGGCGTGCACCGAGCTGACCCTGAGCGTTCCGAACGCGGCCTCCAACCCCAGCGCATCCGCCCAGCAGGTCACCGCGTACCTCCAGGCCCACCCCGGCGTCAACGCGGTCATGACCCTGAACAACGCGATCGCCCAGGGCGTGCAGTCGGCGCTGCCCAGCGGCAGCAAGGTCAAGCTCGCCACGTTCGACCTCAACAGCTGGGACATCTCGGCGGTCAAGGCCGGAACGATCGACTTCGTCGTCGACCAGCAGCAGTACCTCCAGGGCTACCTGCCGATCGTGTTCCTCCAGCTCTACAAGGCCCACTACGGGGCGAGCGTCGGCGGCGGCACCACCGTTCCGACCGGTCCGCTCCTCGTGGACAAGACCAATGTCTCCAATGTGGAGGCCGGGGCCGCCGCCGGCGAGTCCTGAGCACGAGCGCTCCTAGCTGGCACACGTGATGTGACGCTGGCCCGGGCCGGGGGGAACCCCGCCCGGGCCAGCGAGCAAGAGGAGAGGTGGGCGACTGCGCCATGGATGTGCCGACCCCGACGAAGCGGGCCGCGCCTGCTGCCAGTCCTGGCGATCGCGTCGTCGCCGCCCGAGCCGTCACCCGCATCTTCCGGAGGCCGGAGGTCGGTGCGGCACTGGCCGCCGTTGCGATCTTCCTCATCTTCGCGCTGAACCCAACCTCGAGTCCGCTCTGGCTCTCGCAGGCCGGTTTCGTCGGCTGGCTCACGCAGGCGTGGCAGTTCGGGATCATGGCGGTGCCGGTCGGCCTGCTGATGATCGGCGGCGAGTTCGACCTGTCGGCCGGCGTCATGACGGGGTCCACGGCCATCCTGATCGGCCTCCTCGCCAACGGGTTCGGCTGGAACCTCTGGCTTTGCATCGCGGTGTCCGCGGTCTTCGCCGTGCTGGTCGGCCTGTTCAACGGCATCCTGGTCGTGCGGACCAAGCTGCCCAGCTTCATCGTCACCTTGGCGACGTTCTTCGTGCTCCGCGGCACCTCGGTCGGCCTTGTCGAGGCGATCAACGCCAACAGCACGGTCGTCACGGTGCTCAACCCGCCGGCCGGTTCCGACACAGCCCGGGCCATCTTCGGCGGCAGCGTCGGGTCGGCGCCGGCCTTCCCGGTCGCGCTGTTCTGGTGGCTCGCGGTGACCGCCCTCGGCATGCTGGTCCTCTCGCGCACCACGGTTGGCAACTGGATCTACGCGTCGGGTGGCGAGCCCAATGCGGCGCGCAACGTGGGCGTGCCCGTCGGCTCCACCAAGATCCTGCTGTTCATCGGCACGGCCCTCGGGGCGTGGCTGGTCGGCACGATCCAGTTCACGGCGGGCCTATCGGCCGTCTCCGAGCAGGGCGTCGGCTACGAGCTCTACTACATCGTCGCAGCGGTCGTCGGGGGCTGCATGCTGACCGGTGGCTACGGCTCGGTCCTGGGGGCGTCCATCGGGGCAGCCATCATCGGCATGTCCCTCCAGGGCGTGATCTATGCCAGGTGGCCGAGCCAGTGGGGTTTCGCCTTCCTCGGGATCCTGCTGCTGTTCGGGGTGATCGTCAACGCGGTGACGTTCCGCCAGGCACAGAGGGCACGCCGATGACCAGCAACCCCGCTCCCGGCGCCAAGCCGCCGGCCGAAGCCGCCCCCGTCCCGCTGCTCGAGGCGCGGCACGTCAGCAAGTACTTCGGCAGCGTCACCGCGCTCCGCGACGTCTCGCTCGAGGTTCGCGCGGGCGAGGTCACCTGCGTGCTGGGCGACAACGGCGCGGGCAAGTCCTCGCTGATCAAGACGCTGTCCGGGGTCTTCCCCCCGGACGAGGGCGAGATCCTCGTGGACGGCCGGCCGGTCCGCTTCAACGGGCCGCGCGAAGCCCGCGCGCATGGCATCGCCACGGTGTTCCAGGACCTGGCGACCGTGCCGATGATGTCGATCTGGCGGAACTTCTTCCTGGGCCAGGAGCCGACGCGGGCGTACGGTCCCATCCGATTCCTCGACCAGGGGCGCGCCAAGAGCGTCATGAAGGACGAGATGGCGAAGATGGGGATCAACGTCTCCGATCCCAACCAGTACGTCGGCACGCTCTCGGGCGGCGAGCGGCAGGCGGTCGCCATCTCGCGCGCCGTCTACTTCGGGGCCCGGGTGCTGATCCTCGACGAGCCGACCTCGGCCCTGGGCGTCCGCCAGTCGGGGATCGTGCTCCGCTACGTCGTCCAGGCGCGTGACATGGGCCGGGGCGTGGTCCTCATCACCCACAACCCCCACCACGCCTACCCGGTGGGCGACCGCTTCGTGCTGCTCAAGCTGGGGCAGGTGATGGGCAGCTACACCAAGGACCAGATCACGGTCGCGGATCTCACCCAGATGATGGCCGGCGGCGAGGAGCTCGCCCAGCTGAGCCACGAGCTGCAGCGGTTCGGGAGCGAGCAGCCCTCGCTCCAGAGCGTCGCCCGGCAGATGGCCGAGGACGCCGCCACCCAGCCCTGACGGGCGGCGTGCGCCGCCGCCTCCGCAACCCGGCGCCCGGCACCGGCGCCCCCCCGCGGGAGGCGTCGGGCGTTGCTCGCGGGCGGGCCGGCCGACGATGGTCTGAGCCAGCCCGTCCGATCCCTCGCGGTCGCCAGGCGCCTACGCCGGTGCCTGCCACGGGTCGATGACGACCTTGAGGGAGCCGGGCTCGATCGCGGTCAGGACGGCCTCCTCGACCCGCTCGAGCGGGAAGCGGTGGGACACGAAGGACCGCCACGGGTACTCGTCGAGGGTGCGCGCCATCTGCCGCATCGATGGGCCGTAGGCGCCTGCCTCCTGGCCCGGGATGCCGATCATGCGGATGCCCTTGCTGCACAGGTGTCGATTGGGCGAGATCGCCGCGGTGCCGAGATCGCTGAAGTTGCCCACCTCGATGTAGGTGCCCCCGGGGCGCAGGAGGTCGAGCGACTCGGGGACGGCCGCCGGCACGCCCGCGCACTCGACCACCACGTCCGCCCCGCGTCCATGGGTCAGGTCCCGGACGAGCCCCAGCAGGTCGCCCGCCGAGGCGCTGCTGCGGTCGACGGCATGGTCGGCTCCCAGCCTCCGGGCGAACTCGAGTCGGGTCGCCGACAGGTCGACCGCGATGACCACGCCGGCGCCCATCATCCTCGCCTTGGCCACGTGGCACAGGCCCAGCGGCCCGGTGCCGAACACGACCACCGTGTCGCCGAACTGGAAGCCCTCCCCCGGGAACGCGCCGAACTGCTTGGCGCGGTCCAGGCCGATCGTGACCGCGAACACCTCGGCCAGGACCGCGACCTCGCTCGGCAGGTCGTCGGGAACCCGGAAGATCTTGCTCCCGGGCAGCGCGTAGAGGTAGTGCGCCCAGCCGCCGAACAGGTGCGGCGCCTCGGCGGCCGAGATGGTGTTGCCGTAGTCGAGGATGTTGTCGCACAGCGTGTACGGCAGGTCGTGGGTGCAGGACCAGCAGGTCCCGCAGACCAGGTTCGGGCTCACCACCACCCGGTCGCCGACCGCCAGCTCGACGCCGTCGAAGTCGAGCACCCTGCCGCCGATCGCGGCGACCGTGCCCACGTTCTCGTGGCCCTGGATGATCGGGAACGGGGTCGACGAGGGCTTGGCGGCGCCCGTGTACTGCGCCACATAGCCCTGGTAGGTGTGCTTGTCCGTCCCGCAGATCCCGGACAGCTCGTTGCGCACGAGGACCGCGCCCGGCCCGGGCTCCGGGATGGGGAAGCCGCGCAGCTCGTAGTGGCGGGGTTCGGTCAACAGGGCGGCACGGGCTTCCATGGCGCTTCCTCCTCGGTCCAGGTGGGCGACAGCGGAATGTGGCGTTCGCTGGCGGCGATACAGGCGGGCCACTGGCGAACCGCGGGATCCAGGCGCTGATGATCTCGGTGGGGCCGCGGCGCGTTCGATGGGGGCGCCGCGCGATCGGCGGCTGGACCTGCCTCAGTCGGGCGGCGGCGCGGTCGATCGGCGCACCATCAGCGTGCAGGCGGCGGTCATCGGCGTTCGGTCGTCATCACCTCCGATCATGGCGAGCAGCCGCTCGGCAGCCATCCGCCCCATGTCGAGCCGAGGCTGCGCCATGGTCGTCAGGGGCGGCGTCACGAGTTGCGAGATCTCCAGGTCGTCGAAGCCCGCGATGCTGATCTGCTCGGGGACCCGCAGCCCGCGGTCGAGGACGGCGCGCAGCCCCCCAATGGCGGCGAGGTCGTTGTAGAAGAAGATCGCCGTCGGCCGATGGGGGAGCAGCAGCTGCACGCCCTCGGCGCCGACGCCCGCCATGTCCCGCCGGTTGGGCACGACGACGAGGCGTGGGTCGGGCTCGATCCCGGCCTGCCGGAGCGCGTCCTCGTAGCCGGCCCGGCGCGCGTCGCTCGCGAGCGAGGCCCGGCCGATCGCCACGTAGCCGATCCGGCGGTGGCCCAGGGTGAGCAGGTGCTGGGTCATCGTCCTGGCGCCCGCCTCGTCTTCGACGATGAGGCAGCTCACGAGGGGGCGGTCAGGGACCAGCGCCGGCTTCTCGGCCACCAGAACGACCGGGATCCGCGGATCGAGGTGCTCGTGGCTCTCGCTGACGTGGGACGCCACGATGATGATCCCGTCCACGCGGCGCTGCCGGAACGTCCGGGCGATGTCGACCTCGCGCACGCCGCTCTCGTGGGCGCTCGACACCAGGAGTTGGTAGCCCGCCGCCATCGCCGCCGCCTCGATCCCGCGCACGAGGAGCCCGTTGTACGGGTCGGCGTAGTCGCTGACGATCAGGCCGATGGTCAGCGTGCGCCTCGTCGTGAGGCTCTGCGCCGCTGCGTTCACGGTGAAGCCGGCTTCGCTCGCGAGCGCCTGGACGCGGGCCCTGGTCGCCACGCTGATCCGCGGGTCGTTGCGCAGCGCTTTCGACACGGTCGAGGGGGCCACACCGGCGCGACGCGCAAGTTCGTAGATCGAGTCCACAGTCCCTCTCGCGAGGCATCGATTGGACGCGTTGCCATGGATCGGCCAGGCCACTATACTATGCGAAACCGGTTGAATTCTCGACGTTATGGCGGAAGCCCACTTCCGTTGGGGCGCGGCTCGTCCCGCTTGACCTCTCGAGTTCGACCTCGGTCGGTCACACAATGAAGGCGTCGCATGGCTGATCGGACAATCCGGGTGGCTGTCATCGGGGCGGGCATGGCCGGTCGCGCGCATGCCGCCGGGTATCGGAACCTGCACTCGCTCTACGGCGATGCCGTGCCGAAAGTGAAACTGGTTGCAATCGCCGATGCGAATCGCCCGCTCGCCGCCGACCTGGCCGGCAAGTTCGAGGTGGAGCGCGTCGAGACCGACTGGGAGGCGATCGCCGAGGCGGACGACGTGGACGCTGTCAGCGTGGTCCTGCCCAACAGCGAGCACCGCCACGTCGTGGAGGGGCTGGCCGCTCGCGGCAAGGCGATCCTGTGCGAGAAGCCTGCCGCCCGCACCGCTCCCGAGGCGATGGCCATGGCGACCGTGGTCGCGAGGGCGGGCGTCATCGCCAACGTCGCCTTCACCCATCGGTTCGCGCCGCCGATCGCCGCGGTCAGGCACCTGATCGCCTCGGGCCGCCTCGGTGCGCCACGCCAGCTGATGAGCCGGTACCTCGCGGACCATGGACGCGACCCGGGGGTGCCGTTCGCCTGGCGTCATGACCTCGCCCTCGCCGGCGGCGGCTCGCTGGTCGACCTCGGCGCGCACAACCTCGAGGCTGCGCGTTACCTCCTCGGCGACGTCCGGGCGATCCGCGGCGCCGTCCTCTCGATCCGGATCCCGACGCGCCGCCTGGCCCGGGTGGCCACGAAGGGCCACGAGAAGGCCGCGCTGTCTGACGAGACCCGTCCGGTGACCACTGACGATGAGGCGATGTTCCTCGCCGAGTTCGAGAGCGGGTGCATCGGCGTCTTCACGA
>JAJYGO010000411.1 GCA_021785115.1 Chloroflexota bacterium
GATGGCGGCCGTCGTCCCGGCACCCAGCGCGGCCACGAAGGCCGCCTTGTCCGCGCCGTCGCGGATGCGGGTGACCTCGATCCCCAGCCGTTCGCCGAGTTGCGCTGCCGTGCCGTACGTATCCGCGGTGAACAGGTGGAGCACGAGGTCCGGGGCGAGCCGGGCAAGCCGCTCCGCGACTCCCTCGATGAGCACGCCGCGATCGGTGAGCGTGCCGTTCACGTCGAGCATCAGGTGCTCGAGCCGCAGCGTGCCCTCGCCCGGGATCTCGATCGTCCGCATCCTCGCTCCTGCCGATTCGACATGCCGGCTCGACATGCCGGCTCGAGACCGGCGCGTCGTGATGTCGTCGGGAGTGTGCCACCGCAGCGCTCTCCGGGTCGCCACGCACGGCGTCGCACGCGGGTCCGGGCGCCCGTCGCGGCCGCCGGGTACAGTCACCACGCGCGATCACGACGCCCGGCGAACGATCGTGCGGTCGAGGGGTGGCCGTGCCCGCGTTCATCGCGCCGCGCGACGATCGTCCGGCGCCTCGCGCCGCCCACCAGGGCACACGGAGCAGAGACACGGAGCGCGCCATGTCCTACGTCGTCGATTTCGCCAACGTCTCGACCGCCGGCCTGGAGTCCTCGCCGGTGGCGGCCGCGCTGGCCGGCCTCCGGGCGAACGAGGCGCGCTACTACCGGAACAAGTACGACCACGACTTCACGGTGTGGCCGGCGAGCGAGGCGCGGGAGACCATCGACTGGGTGCACCGCATCCTGCGGGAGGAGCGGGGCCTCGCCATCGCCGCCCGACCGCTGGAGGCGACGGCCTTCCAGGTCGCGAACCTCCGGATGGCCTACGTCTTCTACGAGAGCGGCCTCTCGATCAACGTCATGTACGCCATCGACGATGCCGGCAAGCGGGCGGTCGGGTTCAAGCTCTCCGACGGCATGGAGGTGCCCGCCGAGCTCGCGTCGTTCAGGTTCGCCCGGCAGAAGTCGAAGCTGGCCGGAACCATTCGCGGCTCGTTCTTCGTGATCAAGGGCGAGTACTGATCCAGAACCGGCGGCGCGAACCGCGAACCGCGAACCGCCGCGAGCGCGCGACAGAGAGGCGCCAGCCGCCGAAGCCGGCCGGCCGCCACACGAAGCCCTCGAGACCACGATGACCACCGGCAACTCGCGCTCGATGTCGGCGTCCACCTCCCCCACGGGAACGGGCAGCGTGATCCGGTTGACGACGGTGTGCATGGGGACGGCCCCACTCGGCGCCGCCCGAGCAGCGGCGAACCCGCGGAGCATGCCGGGGACCGGCGACGGGGGATACGGAGCGCCTGCGCACCTCCGCGGGCGGGCAGCGGTGGCCGCGAGCGCACCCAGCCGGTTTCCTTTGACATCCATGGTAAGTTCCCCCGACTCGGCCACCGTCTCCTGCCCTATCCGGCAGGCCGAGCCGGTTCGATCTGGCACGGGCGGGAGAAACGAGGGGGGACACACATGGCTGTCGTCATGATCGACGAGCTTGCCGGGGGAGGCCCGGAAACCGTCGATCTCCTCCGTCAGCTCGGTCTGCTCCACAGGATCAAGTCGGCGCCCGGGTTCATCGGGCACTGGAGCGGCACGACGAGCACCGGCTACCGCGTCGTCGAGATCTGGGACTCGCCGGAGTCCCACCAGGCGTGGTACGAGAGCGCCGTGAGACCCAGCCTGCCGCCCGGCGCGGAACCGCCGACGCCGACGTACGTCGACGTGCTCGCCGAGGTGCAGCCCGGATGACGCGAGCGGGGGCCGACCCCTCACGGCGCCGGCCCCCTCTCCACCCGCCCCGCGCCCCTCGGCGCCGTGGAGCGCCGGCAGCAGCGAGGCCGGGGATCCTCTGTGGGTGTCAGTACGAGCGGCGGTGCGTCTGGAAGCAGTCGCTGCAGTAGACGGGCTTGTCGCCGCTGGGGCGGAACGGCACCTGCGCCTCGCGGCCGCAGCTCGAGCACGTGACGGTGAACATCTCGCGCGGGGCGCGATCGTAGCCGCCCGAGTGCCCGCCACCGGAGTATCCGCCGCCCCGCGAGCTCTCGCCGCGCGATGCCTTGCGGCTGGCTCGGCACGACGGGCAGCGGCGCGGCTCGCTGAACTGGCGATCCGCGTAGAACTGCTGCTCGGACGCGCTGAACACGAACTCCTGGCCGCAATCGGCGCAGGTCAGGGTCTTGTCGGACTGTGAGTACACGAAGAACACTCCTTCTCGCACGGCCTCAGCGAACCTTCTCGCCGAGAGCCGAGGAGAGGGAGTGATCGAAGCGGCCGCGTGATGCTGTAGCGCCATCATCGGCGCGTCGCCGCACGGTACCACGTTCCGCTGCCTTCCTTCTAGTGTCCGTTCCTGTCGCCGGCTCGTGAGGGCAATCCGAGGCCCGCACCCGGCGCAGATATCACGTTTCGGCTGCCGCGGGGTGGTGCGTCTTCGGCGACCCGACGCTTCAGGAGCTTCGGTCCAGGAGATCGACGTCCCGCCCGACTTCCGGTGAAGCGCTTGCCGCCAGCTTGGCGTCAAGGCGCGGATCCGAGAGCGCCGCGAGCAGCTCGCCGGCCTCCGGCCGGTGGTGTGACCACTCGTGGAACTGGCCGGCACGACGGCCCATGCACCACGCTCCGTGCATCGCCATCGCCAGGGACGTTTCGGTCACCTGTGCATCCTCGAGGGCCGAGTACAACTCCTGCGCCCGCCGGTAGGAGGCGCGTCGAGCACCCTTCGAGTGGGGCGCTCCGCCCGCGAAGACGAGGGCACCGGCAAGTCGCGCAACGTCGAGGTGATGCCTGTCCACGGTCCCGTCAGCGTGCCGCGCCGAACGCGTGACGCGTGCCGAAGATCACCAGGACGACTGGCCCGCCGAGCCCCACCCTGGGCACCACCCGCACCTCAAGCTTGTGTCTGCGGGCGACATCACCGAGCGCGACGGCGAGGGCGGGCCGAGGGCTGCTGCGCTGGACGACCTCGCGCACGTCGGTTTCGAGCTCTGCGGTTCCCACGGAACTGAGAAACATGACCCTGATGGCGCCGTTCGGACCGACCAGGTTGAGCCGCTCGTCGACCGGCTCGGTTCTCGTGGGCGCGGCGCCGGCAGGCAGCGGCAGTGATGCGACGCGTGAACGACGGGGAAGCATGAGGGACCTCGCCCTGCCGGCCAGGCGCGGGGGCTTCGGCCGACAGGGGCCGCGCGGCCAGACAGTAGTATGCGCTCCTTCGGCCTCCAGCCGGCGAGGCCCGGGACCTGCGTCGCGACTGGGCCCTCCGGCATTCCCATCGTGCAGCCGAGGGACCCGGACAGCGAACCGAGGGACCCGTCGATGTTCCGGGACACGCGGATGAGGCCCGTGGCCATGGCCATGACCGCGATCGAGACGTTCTGGACGGACTGGTTCCACGGGTGACGGGTGGTGGAGACCAGCGGAAGCGAGGTTGAAGCCGGGGTCAGCGACGGACGACGCCGACCCCTCTCGCCGGTGTTCGGCGATCTGCCCCGCAGCCGACGCCATCGGACGTTCCTGGGCAGTTTCGTGGGCGACGACGGCCGGGCTGAAGCCCTTCGCGATCAGCCGGACGGCCGGGACCCTCTCCTGCAGGCCGATCGGCGCCGTCCGCCCGACAGGCGGGTGAGGATCGAGTACTGTGCCGGTGAACTCCGTTGGATGGCACCGGGCCGCGGCGTCAGCGGCGTCGCTGCCCGTCGTCCTGAACGGGCCGGCCCGTCGGCGCGACCGTGGGCGACCCCCGGTGGATCCCGAACCGATGCGCGAGCCGCGGCCATTCGGGGTCGTCGACTGCCCACGCGCGTTCCCGGGTCCCGGCTCCGCTGACCCGCGCGATCGTCCCCTCCGAGGTGAGCACGAGCCGTGCGCCGTCCGCCAGCGCGAGCTCGCGGCGGCGATACCGGCCGCGCACCCCCCTCGCCGTCCCCGCGCCCCCAACCGTCACGGCGCTGGTTTCACTGTCAGGCATCGCCATCGCCCCTCGCGGCTTCCACCCTGCGATCGGGATCGCCCTGTGGCGGCACGAGCTCGAGGTCGATCGTCCGGACACGGCGGGCCGAACCGGCGGCGGTGCGCACGAGCGCCGACGGGATCGCCGTGCCGGCGAGCGCCTCGACGACCGCGATCTCGCCGGCGTAGAGCCCGGTGCCGTTGATGCGCACGCGATCGCCGACACTGAACGCCGCGCCGCCGAGGCGCGCCCTGAGATCGATGGAGACCACCGTCGGCCGCTGCGCCGGCATGTCGCGAGCGGCAGCTCGCTGGCTTGTCGCCGTCCGAGCGGGAGGATAGGACTGCTTGCGCTTGCGCATGCCTAGGCTCCCCGCCGGGGTCGCTGGTTCTGCTCCCTGGGCGGCCGTGGCTCGTGGCCCGGCCGGGGAGGCCGCGGAGCGGTGCCGGGCGCCATGTCCGGGTGCCGGCCCTCCGGCCCGCGAGCCCGGGCGACTTCCACGGATCGCTCGAACGCCTCAGCGGCCTCGGGGGTGAGGCTCCGGATCCACGCGCTCTGGATCTCGCGCATCCGGTCGGTCTGTGCGGCACGCCGTTCGCGCGCCTGCAATGCATGCTTCGACATGGGGCTCCCTCTCGGAGGCCGGGGGTGCCGGCGTCCGTTCGGTCGGGTCGCGAAGCCGCAGGCCGCACGATGCGCCGACGCGTCCACGGTACGCCCTCGGCGCGAGATGCGCCCACCGCGTGCAGCAGACGCACAGGTTCGAGGCGGAGTTCACGGCTGGAAGCCGCCTGAGCCGGGACCGGCTTCCCACACGACCGATCCTCCCGGGCGATGGCCTGCCCGCCGGCGGCGAGGGCCGGCCGCGTCAGCGCAGGAACAGGCTGTAGGTCAGCACGGAGAGCACGAAGCCCGTGAAGACGACGTACTTCCAGTTGTGCTCGGCGAACGCGAAGAAGAGCAGCGACGACAGGACCCGCACGTACGGCGTCAGCATCAGCGACGCGATCCCGAGGCTCATCAGCAGCTTGGGCTGGATCTGGGCGCCGGCGACCTGTCGGAGGTCCGAGACGACGAACTCGAACAGGTTCATGCCGTTGATCTGATACTCGACCCCCAAGTGTCCTGTCTCCAGCCAGTACCACGCCAGGCCGATGACGACGAAGATCACGCTGACGACGACGCCCGCCAGGAGGACGTAGCTCACCAGCACTTCCATCTGGCCCTCGAGCGCACGCGCCCGTTCGCCGTCGGGATTGCCCGCGTTCACAGCAGACCTCCGAGGCCGCGGACGAGCATCTCGACGCCGAGCACGAGGAGCACCACGAGGAAGAACAGGCGCACCGTCTCGTTGCGCAGCCGCACGAGCACGCGCGTGCCGATGAAGGCGCCGAACAGGATGCCCAGCATCACCGGAGCCACGAGCCCGGGATCGATGACCCCTGCCGCCAGGTACACGCTCGTGCCGGCGAGGGCGGTCACGCCGATGATCAGGTTGCTGGTCGTGGTCGAGACCTTCGGCGGCAGCCCCATGACCAGGTCGTGGATCAGCACCTTGAGCGCGCCCGCCCCGATCCCCAACATGCCGGCCACGAGGCCGGCGCCGAACATCAGCGGCCCGCCGAAGTAGGCGCGCACCGCGTGGTAGGTGATCGTCTGCCCGGTGGGCTGGTCGTAGTAGCTGCCCTCGAGCTCCAGCCAGTGCGTGAGGCGGTCCTGCCACGGGTGAAGGCGCCACACCTCGTGACGCTGCAGGAAGAGCGCGAGCCAGGAGAAGAGCAGCACGACCCCGAACAGGAAGAAGAGGATCGCGTTGCCCGTGGAGAGCGTGATGGACGCGCCGACGATCGCCCCGATGATCGTGAACATCTCGAGGAACATGCCAACCTTGAGGTTGGTGAGCCGGTCGCGCACGTAGGCCGAGGCAGATCCGCTGGACGTGGCGATGACCGACACGATGCTGATCGCGATCGCCTCCTTGATGTTCATCCCGAGCAGCGTCAGCGCGGGGATGAGCACCACGCCGCCCCCCATGCCGGACATCGCGCCGATGAACCCGGCGACGATGGAGATGAGGAGGAGGACCCCGAACGACATGCAGCCTGTTGCCTCTCACGCGGGACGATGGACGTCCAGCCAGCCGGCCCCTCGGCGCCCCGGGCAGGGGGCACGTCGATGCCGGGTGGATGGTGCCGGGCTGCCAGTCGCGCCCGGAGGGACCCTCGGGCCGCTGGCAGACCGGATCCTAGACGCATCGCGTCCATGGCGCTGCGCAGGCGCCGGCCGGGCGTCGGGCCGGGTCGCCGGCGCCGCTTCGTGCGGGGGGCGTGGCGCCTCGGACGACGCCCGGCTCCGGCGAGGCCCGCGAGTCACGGGGCGGGGCGGTGCCACGACCCGGCGTGTGACCCCGACCACCGATTCAGGCGAGCGGACAGCCGGCGCCGCCCGGCCTCCGGCGCCGCTGCCGCCATGCCCGACGACGGGAAGGCCGCGGCGGGCCAGGGCGGCCCCGGCCGCGCGATCGCGTAGCCCTGCACGAGCAGCGGGCCGCGGGTGCGTGCCAGGAGGGCGAGGTCGGCGGGGGTCTCCGCGCCCTCCGCGATGGGAGTGGCACCGATGGCCCCGGCGAAGCCCACCAGGGCGTCCACCAGGGCCCGCCGCGCATCGTCGTCGGCCAGATCGCGCACGAGGAGCGCGTCGAGCTTCACGAACGAGGGCCGCAGCTCGGTGACGTGGCGCATGGACGCGTAGCCCGCCCCGGCGTCGTCCACCGCGAGGCGCGCTCCCCGGGCGAGGTACGGGGCGATCGCCGCGCGCAGGGCACCGTAGTCGGCCACCGCCTCGTCCTCGGTGACCTCGATGACCAGCCGCTGGAACACCGCATGCTCCAGGGCGGCCGTCACCGCCGGGTCGGCCAGGTAGCGGGGGCTGATGTTGAGCGAGAGGAACGCGTCGTCAGGCACCCCTGCCGCCCGCGCCACGGCGCAGGCGCGCCGCACCGCCAGCGCCTGCAGCTCTGCGCCCAGGCCCGCCGCGCTCGCCTGGGCGAACCAGCGATCCGGCGGCTGGAGCGGCTCGACCCGGAAGCGGGCGAGAGCCTCGTAGCCCGCCACCCGCCGCTGCGCCAGGTCGACGATGGGCTGGAAGTGGGGCACGAGCACGGACGGATCGGCCAGTACGCCCTCGATCCGCCGCCGCTCGCGCCCCCGCGCCGCCTCCTCGTCCGCCACGGCGCGGCGCACGATGCCGGCGGCCAGGGCGCCCATGGCCCGCAGCCTCGCGGCTTCGTCGGGGGCGAGCGGCTCCGGCTCGCGACGGGTCGCCCCGAGCAGGACGCCCACCAGCGCGCCGTCCTGGCCCAGGGGCACCACCAGATGGGCTCGCGCCCCGAGCAGCGCGAGCTGCGCCAGGCCGCTCGGCGGGGCCGGCAGCCGATCGAGCGGCACACGCTGCACGCCGCCGGC
The DNA here is from genome assembly GCA_021785115.1 of Chloroflexota bacterium. Next base: position 7,425 of record JAJYGO010000411.1, read on the forward strand.
CGCCAGCTCGTGCAGCTCGGGCATGGCCTCGGGCGGCACGAGGGCGGGCAGCGTGCCCGGCCCTGGGACCGTCCACACCGCCAGTCGCTCCGTGACCGCGGCGTCGAAGAGGTAGATCGCCGCCGCCACGAGCGGCACCGTCCGGGCGAACTGGGCGAGCAGGGCCGCGCCGGCGGCCGCCGCGGACGGGGAGCCCGCGGCCGCCTCGGCGGCCACCTGCAGGTCGGCCAGCTCCGCGGCGCGCCGGGCGGACAGGGCGTGCTGCGCGGTCACGTCGTGCAGCGTCAGCACCAGCCCATCGTCGGGTGTCGCCGCGCGCAGGGAGCGGACGCGCACCTCCAGCGCCCGGCGGGCGCCGTCGGGTGCCTGCAGCTCCACCTCCCGCGGGGGCGGCAGGGCACCCGCCTCGACGGCCGCCCCGAGCACCTCGCGCGCCAGCACCACGTCCGGACGGGTCGCGATGCCCAGTCGTGCGGCCAGCTCGTCGGGAGTACGGCCGAGCAGCGTGGCCCGCGGCGCTCCGAGGAGCGTCTCGGCGGCCGCGTTGCAGAGCACGAGATGCTGGGCGCCGTCGAAGACGAGGATCCCGTCGGCCGCGGCCTCCAGGGTCTCGCCCAGGCGCGCCTCCGATGCCCGCCAGACGTCGGCGTCGCGCTGCGCCAGGGCGCGTTGCTGGGTCGCCTGCCAGAACCGCTGCGTGCGGCCCCAGGCCCAGCCCACGATCCCGCCGGCGCCGACGTACGCGCCGAAGCGGACCGCCCAGCCCCACTGGCCGAGGATGCTGTTCGAGGCGGCCGTGCTGTCCGGCATGAGGGGCCCGAGGAGGATTAGAGCCACGATGCCCGCCGCCGCGCCGCCCCAGGCGCCCCCGCCCAGGGCTCCCAGAGCGATCCCGAGGTAGGCCAGGTGGTCGAGCGGGTTCGGTGCTCCGCCGGTCAGGCGCACCAGGGCGTACACGGCGACGTCGATGAGCAGGGCACCGGCGAGCAGCCCCCGACGCCGCCAACCGGCGGTCATCGGCAGGCGAGCCGCCTGTCCCGCGGGCCCGGATGCCATACGTGGCCAGCGTATCGACGCCGGTTGCCGCAACCCATAGCCCAGGTGGGCTAGGACCGAACGCTGCGGACCACCCGCCGACCGCACGACCTGGGGTCCGCGAAGATCCGCCTCGGTCAGAAGGGATCGCGCGCCTCGATGCGCGGGAACCGGCGGAAGTCGCGATCGCGGGCCAGGATCGTCTTCACTTCGTTCTCGAGCATCAACGCCGTCAGATGCGCGTCCGAAACGAGGTTGCCGGCCGGCAGTGCGTCGTCGGCGACGCCCCGAAACGTCCGCCAGAATGCCTCGCCCTCGCCAACGCTGCGCACGTTGGGACGGTCGAGCAGCGACTGCGAACGCCTGGAGGGCGATCGTCGGGAGCGAAGCCGCGGCTGCGCCGGCGAGGCCCCGCGCAACGACGTCAGCCGACCACCCGGGCAGGTTGACGAGACCACCCACGCCAGGCCCGATCGCCAGCGCGAGCGCGAGCACCCGGGCCGCGATCGCCGCCGACCGCGTCGCGCCGACGGCGACCTGCGCGAGCACGATCGTCGATCTGCGTGTCGGGCCGGCGAGGAGGTCCCGGATCGTCCGATCGGCCCACGCGCGGGGGCGATGGTCGCCTACTCGGTGGACAGGATGCCGAGCAGTCGTGCCCGAGCGACCGCCTGGGTGCGGCTGCTCACGTCCAGCTTCGAGTAGATGTTCCGGACGTGGACCTTCACGGTCTGGGGCGAGAGGAACAGCCGTTCGGCGATGTCCTGGTTGGACAGCCCCTGGGCTATGAGCCCGAGCAACTCGAGCTCCCGTTTGCTCAAGGGATCCGCGAGGCCGACGGCGGCGTCCGGGCGATCTCGATGCGAAGGCGGGCCGCCGAGTTCACCGCCGGTCGCGTCCGTCGAGAAGGCACCCAGCAGCCGGAGGCAGTACTCGCGATGCAGACCCGCGGCTGCGGCCTCGCGCAGCAGGCGCGCCATCGGCGGTCCTTCGTCGACGAAGAGCCGGACAAAGCCCTCCGGCTCGCCGATCTCCATCGCCTCGCCGAGCAGCGACACTGCCTCGGTCGTATGGGCCGCGGCGCGATGGGCGAGCGCCTGGAGAACCAGGGCCCTCAACCGATCGTCGAGCCAGGCCCGTGATTCAGCCTGGCGGCGATACGCATCGAGCGCGGACAGCGCGGCGTCCGCGTCTCCTCGCGACAGCAGGACTCGAGCCCGGACCACCGGCAGGTCGAACTCTTCGGCGAGCCGCGCGGTCCTGTCCACGTCTCCAGCGCGGAGAGAGATCGCCGCGCGGGCGGCCGCCATCGCGGGTGCCTCGCGGTCGCAGTCCTGATCGCGCACCGAGCGCTCGGCCTCGGCCAGGATGCGGGCCGCCCCGGCGAGATCGCCCCGGGCCAGCTTGACGCGGGCCAGCAGGACGAGGCATGCCGCCGGTCGATCCGTGTTCTCCAGCCGGCGGGCAAGCCCCAGGGCCTGCTGGCCTCGCTCCCAGGCCGCGTCCAGGTCGTTCCACTCGTAGAAGATGCGGCTCAGACCGAGGTGGGCATCGGAGATCCAGGACCAGGGCAGATCGGCGGCGCGCCGGATCGTGTCCTCGTACGTCTCGGCCGCCAGCCTGAGCTCGTTGTCGATCTCCTGTATCCGGGCGATGCCGATCGAGGCATTCATCTCTCCGAACCGATAGCCCGTCGCCCGGCTCATCGCCAGTGCCTCGCGGTACGCCTTGCCGGCCGTGGCTCGCTCGCCCGCAACCTCATGGGCGTACCCGGACGCCCACGCAGCCAACGCGCGCGTCAAGTCGTCCGAGCGGAGAAGCTGCAGGGCTCGCTGCGACTCGACAACGAAGTCCTCCGTCCGATGCTCGACGAACGCCAGGATCGCCCGAAGAGCGGCGACCTGGCCCAGGAGGTCGCGCGTCCGTTCGTCGTCGGCCTGCCTGCCCAGCGCTGCCTCCGCGGCGACGAGCACCTCCTCGAAGCCCTCCGTCCTGCCGGTTGCCAGCAGCACCTGCGCCCAGACGATTCGCAGCGACGGCCGGGCGTCCAGGGTCTCCGGGGGCAGCGACGAGATCCAGGCGCCGGCCGCGACGAAGCTGTCGCTGATCTGCAGCGACGGGCCGTGGCCCATGATCAGGCGCTCGGCGCGCTCGAGGTCGTGGCCCGCCGCGGCGTGGCGGAAGGCCTCGAGGTCGAAGCCGTTGGCCTCGTGCCACACGCTCGCCCGGGCCTGGAGCTCGTCCACGACCGCAGCCGACTCGGACTGCCCGAGGCGCTGGCGCAGCAGGTCGCGGAAGAGGTGGTGGTAGCGATACCAGTGACGCTCGCCGTCGAGAGGGACGAGGAACAGGTTCGCGCGCTCGAGATGCTCGAGTGTCGGCTGGCCGGGCGTGGAGGGGTCGGAGGTGACGGCATCGCACAGGGGTCCGCAGAGCCGATCGAGGATCGACGTGCGGAGCAGGAACTCGCCGATGGCCGGCGGTTGACGCGCGAGGACCTCCTCGACGAGATAGTCGAGCACGAAGCGGTTGCTCCCCGAGAACGATCGGATGAACGCGGCGGCATCCTCGTGTCCCCGCAGGGAGATGGCCGCGAGCTGCAGGCCGGCGGCCCAGCCCTCCGTGGTCGCCCCGAGCGCGTCGACGTCCCCGGCCGAAAGACCGAGCTCCATGACCTGGTTCAGAAAGGCGGCGCCCTCGTCCGGGGTGAACCGCAGGTCGGCGGCCCGGATCTCGCCGAGCTCGGCACGGGCGC
>JAJYGO010000162.1 GCA_021785115.1 Chloroflexota bacterium
CTTTCAGCTTCAGCAGCGCGTCGACGTGCTCGGCCTCCGAGCGCACCTCGGGGTCCGCCCACTTCGCCTCCGTGTCCTCGATGTCCGCGCGCCTGGCGTCCCCCGCGGCACGGAAGGCGATCGAGACGACCTCCTCCCATGACTCGCCGAAGTCGCCCTGGCGGCGGCGGACCTTGGCGACGAGCCCGGTCTCGGTCGACTTCAGGCTCTCGCCCGACGGGAAGGCGCCCGACTGGCCGAGGAGGTAGTGCGGGGGCGTGCGGGTCGTCGACGCGATGTGCTGGACGCACGCTTCGACGGCGCGGATGTAGGGCTGGAGGTCGGCCGCGTCGAGCTGCCCGAACCGGACGGCCGGGTCGCGCGCCATGAGCATCCGGTCGTAGGCGAGCTTGAAGGGCTGGACGGGCTTGCCGGTGTCGGGGTCGACCGGGATCTCCAGGCCCGTCACCCAGCGCTGCGGGAACGCGGTGTACTCGGCCGAGACGAGCATGTCGCTCATGAGGAGGTTGAGCGCGTTCTGCATCGGCAGCATCGCGCCGATCTCGCTCTGGCCCCGGTTGTAGAGGTCGGGGTCGTTGACGAGGGGCACGACCGGGACCACGCCGAGCGAGTGCGGCAGGGGCCACGGCTCGCCGGCGACCGTCCGCCGGCTCCAGCGGCTGCCCTCGGCGAGCTCGTACTTCTCCACCCGGTCCGCGAAGTAGAGGGTGGCGAGCCGGCGGCCGTCGGGCGTCACCCAGCGGCGCATCGCGGCGGCGCGGGTGAGCGCGTCGTCGTCGTCCCAGGCGATCGCGAACTGGTCGGCCTCGTGCGCCCGGATGCGGGGCGCGCCGTCGGGGCCGGCGTCGACGGTGACCGGGCACCAGCCCTTGACGAGCGCCTCGCGGTGCGCGCGAAGGTGCCAGGCGTCGAGCGCGTTCGCCTGCCAGTACCCCCAGGCCTTGCGGTCGCCCGCCTTCCCGTCGACCCGGAACCCGGTGACCCGGAGGCGCTCGTCGACCGCCTGGACGACGAGCCGGCAGAAGTTGTCGCTGAAGCCCGACAGCCAGCGGGCGTACTCGCTCCGGTACCCGGTCGACGCGGCCAGCAGCGCGACCGGGGGCTGGTGCCGCCCCTCGTAGTACTCGGCCCAGAGCGCGTAGTCGGGCGCGCGGCGGTCCATCTCGTCGCCGAGGCGCTCGAGGAGGGCCGGGCTGGTCAGGGTCAGGGCCATCGGGTCACCACGACGCCGCGGCCGGGCCGCTGCGGACGGGCTCGGCGACGGGGTCGGGCATGGTGGCCGCGGCGTGGCGGGCGAGGATGTCGGCGAGGCCGCCGTCGATCTTGGCCCGGTCCTCGCCCTTGACCGGCACCCACAGCGCGCGCCCGTCGTCGCCCCGCTGGCCGCCGGTGGCGGGCCGCTTGTGCATCGCCCTCACGTGCTCGGTGACGACCGGGTCGCCGTCGTGGGTGTGGGTCCCCTCGCGGACCGCGGTCGCCCAGCCGTCGAACGCGGGGCCCATCTGGCGCGCGGCGTTCGTGTTGAACGGGACGACGACGTCGGCCCCGTACAGGCGCTGCCAGCGGGTGATCTCGTCGCCCCAGAAGGGCGGGTCGGCGCGCATCAGGCCGACGTCGAAGCGCTCGAACGCCTGCGCCACGGCCTCGTCGACGAGGTCGCGCGGGACGCGCCAGTCCTCCCCCGGATGGGCGAGGGCCCAGGCGCGCATCGCGTCGCCGGTGGGGCGGACCCAGCTCCAGCCGGGGAGGGAGAAGCTGAAGCCGTCCGCGGTGCACGCGCGCAGGACCGTCGAGTCGAGCGACACCGACCCGTCGAACCCGAGGCCGACCCGGGTGCCGGGCGGGACCTCGCGCCCAGGGCGCGCCAGGCGGTCCCACTGCTCGGGGTCTGCGGCGCGGCTGCGGCCCGACGAGCGCAGGTTGAAGTAGAAGCGCAGGATGTCGTCCCAGTCGTTCGCGGGGTCCGCGGCCTCGGCCAGGATCCGCTCGACGGGCGCCCACCAGGAGTCGCCGTACACCCACTCGAGCTCGGCCCGCAGGCGCGCAGGCGCCCAGTCGCGCTCGGGCGCCTCCCGGGCGCGGCGGCAGACGTGGAGCACGCCCGGGACGGACGTGTCGCCCGACTCCTCGGCCACGCTGCCCTGCCCGGTGACCGGCGCGTTCGTGGTCTCGAACGTGCGGCCGTCCATCTTGGCCGCGTTGCGCCGGAGGGCGGCGGCGAGCCGGACGCCGCCGTTGTCGCGGCGCCAGAGGTGCGTCTCGTCGAGGACGGCGAACGTGAGCCGGGCGCCCTCGCGGCTGCTCGACTCCGCGGTGACCGGGCGCAGGTGCCCGGGGCGGCCGCCCGTGAGGTACATGCGCGTGCGCCCGGCGTCGATCCCGAGCTCGCGCGCCGCCCGCCCGTCGTTGGCGCCCAGCATCTCGTACAGGGCGGACCACGTGTTGTCGGCCTGGTCGAGGCTCACCGCGGCGACCTCGACGACCGGCCAGTGGACGGGCACCCCGACCGGCTCCCCGTCGTCGTCCCAGCCGCCGAGGCGCACGGGGCCCGCGAACTCGGCGAGCGCGATCGCGGCGAGGAGCGGGCTCTTGCCCCAGCCCTTCGCCATCTCGAGGCGGGCCCTGCGGTGGGTGAAGTCGCCGGTGGCGGGGTCGAGCCGGTAGAAGGCGAGCACGATCCGGGCCTGCTCGTCGGTCAGCACGAGCTCGCGGCCGTGGTCGGACGGGCTCGGCAGGTGGGCGGTCATCCACTCGAGCACGCCCCAGCCGAGGGTCGGGTACTCGCCGCGCCCCGACCAGCCCCGGACCCGCTCGGGGGCGCGCTCGGCGAGGGCGGTCACGAGGCGACCTCCCGGAGGTGCGCGTACCGCGACGGCAGCGTCGAGGGCGCGGAGGAGGGCTGCTGCACCGGGCGGACGAGGCGGATGCCCATCCGCTGCCGGGCGGCGGGCGTCAGGCCGAGCTCGCCCTCGAGCCGCCCGATGGAGGCCTCGAGCTTGAGCGCGAGGTCCGCGAGCGGGTTGGCCCGGATCTGCCCGGTCGAGCCGCGGACGACGAGCGCCCTGCCGACGACCTCCATCGCCCGGGCGTGCTGGTCGTACATCGCGAACAGGCGCCCGATCGCCGGCAGGTCGACGGCCGCCGCGACCGCGGCCATGTCGGACGCCCAGAACGCCCGCCAGGCGGCGCGCGTCGCGGGCAGCCACTCGGCCCGGGCGGGCGGCGGCCGGAGGGCGCCCGGCGCCGGGGCCGGCTGCGGGCGCGGGGCCTTCGCCCGGTGCCCGAGCAGCGCGTCGGGGTCCTTCGGGAGCGGGCCGCGCCTACCCACCGGCCCGCTCCGCCGCCCGGCCGGTGAAGGCCTGCCAGCGCTCGACGATGACGTCGCAGTAGAGCGGGTCGATCTCCATCGCGAAGCCGCGCCGCCCGGTCTGCTCGGCCGCGATCAGCGCGGAGCCGGACCCGGCGAACAGGTCGAGGACCGCGTCGCCCGGGCGCGTCGAATACTCGATGGGCCGGCGCGTCAGCTCGACGGGCTTCTCGGTCAGGTGGACCATCGCGTTCGGGCTGACCTTCTTCACGGACCAGGTGTCGGGGACGTTGGCGGGCCCGAGGAAGCGGTGGGCGGCGCCCTCCCGCCAGCCGTAGAAGCACCACTCGTGGTTGCCCATGAAGTCCTTGCGGGTGAGGACCGGGTGCTCCTTGACCCAGATGATCGCCTGGCTGAAGTACAGCCCGGCACGCCTCAGGGCGGGCGGGTAGTTGGCGCAGTTGGCGTAGCCGCCCCAGATGTAGAAGGCCGCGCCGGGCTCCAGGACCCGCGCGGCGTTCCCGAACCAGTCCGCGAGCAGCGACTCGAAGTGCTCGTCGGAGACGAAGTCGTTCTCGAGCGGGCGGTCCTTGGCGCGCATCTTGCGGGTCGTCGGGGTCGCCTTCTCCGGGTGCCGGGCGAGGTCGAGCGCCTGGTGGTGGGTCTGCGGCGCGCTGAACGAGGAGAGGCCCGCCGCGATCGCGTTGTTGCTGCGGGGCTCGACCTTCACGTTGTAGGGCGGGTCGGTCGCGAGGAGCGCCACCGTCGCCCCGCCGAGCAGGCGGTCGAGGTCCTCGCGGCTGCCCGCGTCCCCGCACATCAGCCGGTGGTCACCGAGCACCCAGATGTCGCCCCGCTTCGTCGTCGCCGCGTCGGGCGGCTCGGGCACGTCGTCGGGGTCGACGAGGCCCGCCTTCGCGGTCTCGCCGGCGAGGTCGGCCAGGAGCGAGGCCAGTCCCTCGTCGTCGACCGCGACCTCGGCGAGGAGCGACCGCAGGCGCTCGTCGTCCTGGTCGGCCATCGCCGCGATCGGGTCGAGGGTCGCGAGGACGAGCGCCTCCTCCTCCGGGCTGAGGTCGACCCACAGCACCGGGACGACGGGCTCGTTGCGCGACAGCGCCTCCTCGATCCGCGCGTGGCCGTCCACGACGTTCCCGGTGGCCCTGTTGACGATGACCTGCTGGACCCAGCCGACCGTGTCGAGCGACCCGCGCAGGGCCCTCCGCTGGGCCGCCGGGTGCGTGCGCCAGTTGCGCGGGTTGGCGAGCAGGGACGCCGGGTCCTCTGACGTCGAGGCGAGGATGCGGCTCCGCCACGTCCCGAGCGGGCGGGCGCCTTCGGGCGCGGTGGTGGACGTGGCCACGCGCGGGCTCACGGCGCGACGTGGGCGCCCTGTGGCGCCCGTGGGCCAACCTCCCGGACGGCGGCCGAAAAAACGCGGAAACCCGGGCGGACCCGGGATTGCCAGGGCGCGGGTGTGGCGCCCGCCCGCCCGTCCCGAGGCCTACCCCCACCCCCGTCGGCGTGCTTGGCGCGCTCGTTGCACCGCGAGCACGAGGCCATCCACCCGAGGTCGGGCCGCCCGTCGACCACGTGCGCGGCGACGACAGTCTCTGCCGTCACGATGGTGCCGCACCCGTACGCGCAGGGCACGGCGCCCCGCTCCCTGCACAGCGCGACGAGCGCCCGCCGCGCCGCGGCGTGCTCGCGCCCGTACCCGCGCGCCTCGCGCGAGGGGCGGGACGCCTCCCGGCGCCGCGCGCACGCCGGGCACCGCGTGCCCGACGCCACGCGCACGGGCGGGTGCCCCGCCCCGCAGGTGCGGATCACGGCGCGTCCTGCTCCGGCACGTGGAACTCGGTCCGCACGAGGGCGGCGAACGCGGTGAGGGCGGCCGTCACCGGCACGACCCACGGGTTCGCGTCGGACGGGAACAGCGCCGCGAGCAGGCCCCCGACGCAGCCGATGACGATGACGAACGCGGCCGGCGCGAACGTGCCCGAGACCTTCATGCCTGGTCCTCCTCGGCCGATGCGGTGGTCGTGCTCGACGCCGTCACGCCGGCCCCGATCCGCACCCAGCGGTTCTTGAACACGCCGGCGGTCACGAGCGCCACCGTCGCCTGGCCGCTGCACGCGCCGCGCTTGACGACCGGCTGCCCGCAGGGCGCGCCGCTGTCGTGCCCCGTCCAGGGGTACCGCCGCGTGTCGGTCAGGCGGCCGTGCGCGTCGAGGGCGTAGTGGACGACGGTGGCGCCGTGCGCGACGTGGATGCGCCACTGCAGCGGGCCCGGCCTCGGCACCACGCGGTCGACCGCCTTCCACGCCTCGCGGACGTAGTGCAGCTGGCCCCAGGGCAGCGTCGCCTCGCCGGCCTGGCCCCAGTCGGCGCCCCAGGAGTTGCGGAGGCGCAGCCCCGCCGCATCCCAGCCGACCGCGAGGATCGCGTGGCCGCCGACACTGCGGTCGAACGCGGGCAGCACGCCTGCCACCGGGTGGAACCAGGACGACGCCCACGGCGTGCCGATCACGAGCGGGCCGAAGGCGAGGATCGCGGCGCACAGGTCGGCCTGCGTCACCGGGACCGCGTAGTACGCGGCGATCCTGTGCTGACCGGCGAGCTCGGGGTGGCCGGCGACCGGGTATCCCGCCGACAGCCGGCGCGCCAGCGCGTCGCGGATGACCGCGCCGTCCGCGGTGCCGCCGATCTGGCGGAAGAACAGGGCCTCGTCGAACAGCGCGAGCCCGGTGTCCCGCAGGTCGTACCAGCCCTGCTCGCCCGCGGCGCTGTACGCGACGCACATCGGGGAAGTGCCCTGGTCGACCACCGGGTACAGTGGCGCCGGGACGTGGTACGCGATTGGCAGCTCGACGGGCGGCTCGGTGCCGGTGGCGGCGTACAGGGCGTGGACGGGCCAGTCGCGGTCGTCGGGCGGGGACTCGAGCCAGCCGAGGCCGGGGCGCAGGTCGTCGGTCACGGGATCCCTCCGTTGATGGCGTGGCCGACCACCGCGAGGACCTGGAGCGCGACGGCCACCAGTGAGACAAGCGATGCGCCCAGGGCCCAGCGCGCGAGGACCAGCGCGCCGTCGGCGCGGTTCTGCCAGGCGAGCATCCGGTCGAGGTCGCGGTCGTGGGCGTCCAGGCGGGCGTAGATGCTGTCGGCGCTGCGCTGCATGGCGGCCCGCCGCTCGACCCCGAGCGCCTGGTCGCGCGCGATCGCGTCGACCGTGGCCTTCAGGCCCTTGATGTCCTCCCGCAGCTCCATGAGCAGTTCGCGCTGCGTGAGGCCCGCGTCGTCTCCTGCGGCAGCCACGTCACGCGGTCCCGTCGCGTCGGCGGCCGGGGCGGGGGGAGGCGCCCCGATCTCGGGCGGGGCGGGCCGGGTCGGCACTGGGGAGGGTGCGGCCGACCAGTAGGGGACGCCCCGCCGCAGCGGGGCGGATCGGAGCAAGGAGGCGGACCACGCCCTGATGGTCGGCGCGGCGCCTCCGCGCGGGTATCGGTCAGTTGACCGAGGCCGTCGCCCACGTCCCGGCGGCTGTGACAGATGAGCTGGCACGGCGAAGGCCGACCCTCCGGTCGTGAGTTCGACGACCTAGGCGCCTCCTCGATCCCGCCCCGGCGTTCGGGGCAATCGGAGGATGGCCATGCGCTTCACCTACGACGCGACGACCGACGTCGCCTACCTCGAGCTGCGCGAACCCGCTCCTGACGGGGTCCTCGGCCCCGCGCTCCTCCTCGAGCCCGACCCTGCCTTCCACGCTCTGGTAATCGCCGACTTCGTGGTGCGCACGGGAATGCTCGTCGGGTTCGAGTTCGTCTCGGCCAGCAGGTGCCTGCCCGGTGCCCTACTCTCAGTGGCCGAACGCATCGACGGCCAGAACCTGAGCGAGCGGCTCCGTGCCCGGTTCCGCGGCCATCACGCCATCGAGGGAGAGCCCGGGCATGTCCACTGACGTCGCCTTTCGCCTGGTCGCGCTCAACGCCCGCGGCGGGGGCGGCAGGCGAGCCGCGTCCATCGCCGCCGCGCTCGCAGCCCACGCGCCAGACGTGGTGGTGATCGGCGAGGCGTATCCGGATGGGCCAAAGGGGCAACGGCTCCGCGACGCGCTGGCCGAGGTCGGCCTCCACGAGCAGGCGGTGGCTGCGAGCGACTCGCCCGACGTGCCCAATGGGGTGCTCCTCGCGTCGCGCCGTCCGCTGGCGGAAGCCCGCCAGCCACTTGCCGCGGGGCCGAACCGGCAGCGCATCCTCGAGGCCCGCGTCGACGGCCTCCTCATCTCTGCCGCGTACTTCCCGCTCGGCCGGCCGAAGGTCGCGTTCTGGAGGGACGAGTTCCTGCCGTACGCGGCCAGCCGGCTCGACGAAGCGGTGGTCATGGCCGGGGACTGGAACTCGGGCTCGCACTACCTCGACGAGCGGGGTGCCACCCTGTACGCGGCCGCGGAGTTCGCGAGCCTCGCCGCATCCGGCTGGCACGATGCCTGGCGCTCGCTGCACGCGGATGGCCGCGAGTACAGCTGGTACAGCAACCGCGGCAACGGCTTCCGCCTCGACCATGCCTTCGTGTCGCCGACGCTCTGCCCGCGTCTCCTCGGCGCGCGCTACGACCACACGACGCGCGAGACCAAGGTGTCGGACCATTCCGCGCTCGTGGTGGAGCTCGGGTAGGCGCGCGCGACGTGGAGCGCGCCCGGTCCCCAGCGGGGTGGGGGGCCGGGCGGTCTGTGCCGAGGGGAACGATCCGAGAGCCGGCCCGGGGAGAGGAGGGCCAACTCCGATGAGCAACGCGGTGTTCCGTCGGTCCTGCAAACTATGCCGATAACGGTATAGTTTATCCATCGCGTGGACGTTCTTTCGGTCGAAGAGGTCGCTGGGCTGCTCGGGGTCACGCCCCGCCGCGTGCGGGCGCTGATCAGCGCCGGGCGACTACCCGCGTCCCGCGTCGGCCGCAGGTCGTGGGCCGTTGTGCGGTCGGACGCCGTGCGCTTCGCCGTGTCCCCGCGGCTGCCGGGAAGGCCTCGGTCGGGGAGGTTCCGTGGCGCGAGGAGCGAGTTGCGTGAGGACAGGGAGTAGCGGAGGTCAGGTAGCAGATGACAGGGACGAGATCGCGCGATCCCCGCGATTTGGTCCGGGAGTCTCGGCACACGGGCTCCTGGGACCTCGTCGCCACATGGCTGGCGGCGTCACTGAACGAGATTGACGCGTCAGTCCGAAACGGCGCGACCGCCCGCACGGAGCGCGCTGGTCTGATGTGGGACCGAATCGCCCAGGTCGACGGCGACCATCGCGACGTTGACCTGGTCGTCCTCCCTGACGGCACGCGTGTGTGCTGGCACCTTGCCCGGACACGCCGGTCGACTGGCTGGGTGGTCGAGCGCCGGGGCGAGCGGTGCGTGTTCCCGTCAGCCGCGATCTAGGCTCGGCCTCTGGCGCGGTATTGCGACCAGACATCATCCATGTCGAGTCCGCCGGCTAGAGCTTCCCTCATCGACTTGAGAGCGGCGTGCGAGTAGCAGTCGTGTGCCGAGTGGCCGAAGACGAACTGGTGATGGAGGGCCGGGTCACCGTCGATCCCGAGGTGGTGCCGAAGGGCGGCCGTCCTCGGCGCCGACAGGCCGGTATGCGTCGCGAGGTCCGCCTTGGAGAACGGATAGCGCGCCTGTAGGTCGACGTCGCGGACAGCCCCCGCATCCCCGGGCTCGCCGTCGGCGACGAAGCGAACCGGGGCGCCCTCCCGTCGCGTCGTGTGGACCTTGATCGAAACCTCGACTCCGAGTGTCTGACTCGTGAGACCTTCCAGGCGGGGGAAGACGGCGGAGCGGTCGCCGCCTCCGCGGATCGCGCGCTCGACCCGGGCCACATCGCTCTGCCGAACCTCCGCATCCTCGTCGACGTGGCCCTCGAGCGCCAGGAGGCTTCGGATGCGGGCTCTCGCCTCGGCGCCCTTTCGGTGCCCGGGCGCGAGCAGCGACTTGACCTGGCTGTACTCCCTGTCGATCAGGACCTGGAGGTCCTCAGGCGGCTGGGTGGAGATGGGGAGCACGCGCGCGGGAAGCTGGTCGGCGAGCGTCTCGCCGAACACGTCATGGAGGACCCGGTCGAAGATCGAGATGGCAGCTCGGAGGTGGAGGTACATGATCCCTTCCGACACCAGCCCGAGGTAGTGGTACTCGTCGTCCCTCAGTTGATCGATCGCCCGCAGCGTCCCAGCATCCTCCGCGCGCAGCGGGATTACGGCCGCGGCGAGGTTCAGGCACTTCTTGAAGCCGATCGACTGGCCGGTCGCTTGGTCCACGATTGAGGCCTTGCGCTCATGCAGCGCCGCCTTGAGCAGCATCTCGAAGGCGTGCTGGAGGTGGATGAGGACCGTGGTGTGCCGGCCCTCATCGTCGAGTCCGTTGAACGCCGCGGCCGCGCGCCGCAACGAGGCAACCGCTTTGGCCTTTAGGAGCCGCGCATCTCGGCGCATCTGTTCCCCCGCGTTGTCAACGGCGGCTCCGCAGTGTCACCGGCGGACCTCGTCCGCGAACTCGTCGATCCAGTGGATGACGTCCGCTCGCGACTGCAGCTCGGTCGAGACACCCTCGCGGAACACGACCAGTTCGAGCCGCTTCCCGAGCTCGGAGAGGTGCTCGACGGCGTCGAGGAGGTCCCCGTCCCCCGACGAGAGCAGCAGCGTGTCGATCTTGTCCTTGTGGACAAGCGCCAGGGTCGCCAGCCCGACGTCCACGCCCTTCTGCTGCTGGTTGCCGATGTGGTGCTGCGAGTCGACGGGGCAGGTGAGGTAGACCTTGGTCGCGCACTCCTGGCAGTAAGCCCGGTCCGCAGGGACGGGCTTGAGGGCGTAGAGCTGAGTGATCAGCTTCGGCCCTCGGGGCGGGCCGGATCGTAGCCACGTGTGGAAGGCGTCCTGGGCATCGGATGGCGGGTTCGGCGTCGAGTTGAGGTAGTAGGCCCGCCAGAGCGGTCCCGCCTGCTCGACTCGGGCGCGAAGCTTGAGGTAGTCGAACTGGAAGCCCGGCCCGACGGATCGCTGCGCGCTGAAGAGGTAGCCCGCGTCTATGAGCCAGAGACGCCTATCGGCGGCCATGTCCCCTCGCCCTTCCCCGTGAACCGCGTGTGAGCCGCGGCCTGTCGCCATGATAGGCGCCCCTGTGGCGCCGATCGGGCAGACCACGGTCGGTCGTAGGGCGACGATCACCGGGTGGGAGTTCCCTGAAACACCCTCCAGTAGCGATCTAGCATTGCCTGCATGCCGGTGTCTGTCGCTGATCTCTGGGTGCAATGGCGGGACGCCCTCGCAGAGCTGAAGCGTCGAGGCGTGCTGCGCTCCACCGGAGGGCCAGTCGGGGACTACGCCGAGTACCTCGTGGCGACTGCGTTCGGCCTGGAGCGCGCCTCCTATCCAAACCCGCACTGGGATGCCAAGGCCGCGGACGGTACCCGCTACTCCGTGAAGGCGCGACGCTGGTCAAGGAAGCAGCGGCCGACGCGCGTGCGCATCGGAGACTGCGACGACACAGCGTTCGATCGTCTTGTTCTGGTGCTGTTCGACGATGGGATGACCATCCTCGAGGCAGTCACTCTGCCCGTCGCGGCTGTGCGTTCCCTCGCCCTGGGTTCAGGATCCGCGACCTACACGACCGTTGGCCGCCTTCTTGGGTCCCCTGACGCGGTCGACTGCACGCGCGAACTCGGGCGGGTCGATGCCTAAGTAGGGGCTGGGCGGCGGGGCGGCGCGTCACGCGCTCCGCAGCCACTCGCACGGCTCCGGCGGCTCGGCCAGCCGCATCGTGACCGGGAGGTCGGTGGTCGCGGGGCAATGCCTCTCGCCCCGACCATTTCGAGCAGGGCATTGCCACCCCGACGAGGCGCAGTCGCGTCTACGTGACATCCGGCCG
>JAJYGO010000334.1 GCA_021785115.1 Chloroflexota bacterium
CGGGCCGAGAACTTCGCGACGCTGGGGCGTCCCAGCTTCGAGAGCGTGCTGGGCATGCTGGCCGGGCAGTATCCGTCGGACGAGTTCGCGGAGCTCCGGCCCCGCATCGTCTGGGACCGCGTGGCGGGCACGGTGCGGGGCCGTGCCGAGAGCCGGACGGTGGCGGTGCTGTCGGGCGGCACGATCCCCGATCGGGGCCTGTACGGGGTCTACCTCGACGACGGGGCACCCGTCGCGGGCGGCGGCACGCCGCACGGTCCCGAGGCCGAGCGCGCGGTGCATCCGGCGGCACCAGGCGGGGGCAGGGCCCGTTCGGGACGCCGGGTCGGCGAGCTGGACGAGGAGATGGTCTACGAGACGCGGACCGGCGAGGTGATCCTGCTGGGCGCCAGCGCCTGGCGGGTCACGCAGATCACTCACGACCGCGTGCTGGTGGCACCCGCGCCGGGGCAGCCGGGGAAGGTCCCGTTCTGGAAGGGGGACGGCCCCGGGCGTCCCGTCGAGCTGGGTCGCGAGCTGGGCGCGTTCACCCGGCGGCTCCGCGCGGAGGGACGGGGGCCGCGAGGACGTGCGCGCGCCCTGGACCGCCTGGTCGCCGAACACGACCTGGACCGGATGGCGGGCGAGAACCTGCTCGCGTACCTCGATGACCAGGCCGACGCCTCGGCGGTGCCGACCGACCGCACGATCGTGGTCGAGCGGTTCCGCGACGAACTCGGGGACTGGCGCGTCTGCGTCCTGACACCGTTCGGCGGGCGGGTCCATGCGCCGTGGGCGCTGGCGATCGAGGCGCGCCTGAGGGACAGGCTCGGCGTGGACGTGCGGGCGCTCTGGTCGGACGACGGGCTCGTGCTGCGGATCCCGGCGACGGAGGCTGCCGTCGCGGGCCGGGAGCCTGACGACTGGTCCGGAGACACGGGCCCGGGCGGGCTCCACGGTGCGATCTTCGGATCCCCCGACCAGGTCGAGGAGGCCGTGGTGGGAGCGCTCGGGTCCTCGGCGCTGTTCGCAGCGAGATTCCGCGAGAACGCGGCCCGCGCGCTGCTGCTGCCCCGTGCCCGGGCAGGGCGCCGCCGCCCGCTCTGGCAGATGCGCCAGCGTGCCGCCCAGCTGCTGCAGGTGGCCTCAAAGCACGGGTCGTTCCCGATCGTCCTCGAGACGTTCCGCGAGTGTCTCCGAGATGTGTTCGATCTCCCCGCCCTGCACGGGATCCTCGCCGAGGTCGAGCGGCGCGAGATCGAGGTTCGGCACGTCGAGACGTCCCGCGCGTCGCCCTTCGCGAGCTCGCTGCTCTTCGATTACGTGGCCGCATACATGTACGAGGGCGATGCGCCGCTGGTCGACCGGCGGGCCCAGGCGCTGGCGCTCGACCGGGACCTCCTGCGCGACCTGCTCGGCGCCGAGGAGCTGCGCGAGCTGCTCGACCGCGACGCGCTTGCCGAGCTGGAGCTGGAGCTGCAGGCGCTCTCGGGTGAGCGCCTGCCGACCTCGGCCGACCAGGTGCACGACCTGCTCCGCCGGCTCGGCGACCTTGCCGCCCCCGAGGTGGCGGCCAGGATCCGGGTCGGGGATGTCGCGGCGCGTGCCGCGACCGCGGCCGCATGGCTGGGGGTCCTGGAGGCCGAGCACCGGGCGGTGGAGGTCCGGGTCGGAGGCGAAGGGCGCTGGATCGCCGTCGAGGACGCCGGGCGCTATCGTGACGCCCTCGGCGTGGCGCTCCCGCCGGGGATCCCCGCCGCCTGCCTGGCGGGGGTGCCCGATGCGCTCGAGGCGCTGCTCCGCCGATGGGCGCGCTCGCACGGGCCGTTCACCCCCGTCCAGCCCGCCGAGCGCTGGGGCATTCCCGCGCTCGCGGCGGAGCGGGCCCTCGAGGGGCTGCTGGAACGTGGCGCGATCCTGCGCGGCGAGTTCCGGCCCGGAGGCTGGGATCGCGAGTGGTGCGACGCCGAGGTGCTGCGGGCGCTGCGACGGCGCTCTCTGGCGCGGCTGCGCCGCGAGATCGAACCGGTCGAGGCGGCCGCACTCGCCCGGTTCCTGCCGGCCTGGCACGGGATCGGCACGGGCGGCGCCGGCGGCATCGAGCGGCTCGTGGAGGTCGTGACACAGCTCGAAGGGCTGGCGCTCCCGGCCAGCGTCCTGGAGCGGGAGATCCTGGCGGTCCGCGTGCCCGGGTACGTGCCGAGGCTGCTCGACGAGCTGGGAGCGGCCGGCGAAGTCGCGTGGGTCGGGCACGGGCGCCTCGGTCCGGACGACGGACGGATCGCCCTCTTCCGGCCCGAGCGGCTGGGGCTGCTGCTGGATCCGGTCACTGCCGCTGCGGACACGCCGACCGGCGAAGCCGGCGCCCTGGGACCGGCCTGGCTGCGAGAGGCGCTGGCCGCGCACCTGCAGGTGCACGGCGCGTCGTTCTACCGCGACCTGCTGATCGCCGCGCATGACGCCGCCGGCGGTCGTGGCGAGCCCGTGCCGTCGGAGCGGGTCATGCTGGATGCGCTCTGGGATCTCGCCTGGGCGGGCGTGCTCACCAACGACACCTTTGCGCCGCTTCGGGCGCTCCGCTGGCGCCGGCCTGCCTCGGGAGCCGGGCCGCGCCGGGGCGTACGGCTCGTGCCCCCGGAGGCGGCGGGACGCTGGTCGCTGGTCCGGGGGGGCCATCCCCCGGCAGGGTCCGCGGGTGGCGCGATCCCGGCCACGGCGCGCCTTCACGCGCGGGCGCTCGCGCTGCTCGAGCGGCAGGGCGTGGTCACGCGGGACGGCGTGGTGGCCGAGGGTGTGCCCGGTGGGTTCGCGGCGGTCTACCCCGTCCTGCGCGAACTCGAGGAGCGGGGGCGGGTCCGCCGCGGATACTTCGTCGAGCGGCTCGGCGGCGCGCAGTTCGCGCTGCCGGGGGCGGTCGAGCGGCTCCGGGCCGCCCGTCGGCCGCCCGGGGCCGACCCCGATGACGCCGCGGTGCTGGTGCTCGCGGCCGTCGACCCCGCCCAGCCGTACGGGGCGGTGCTGCCGTGGCCGCAGCGCCCCGGCGAGGGGCACGGCGCCGCGGCCCGGGTGGCGGGCGCCCACGTCGTGCTGCTGGACGGCGAGCCGGTGGCGTTCCTCGAGCGTGGCGGGCGCGCCCTCCGCACCCTGCCGGCGTTCGGCCGGCCCGGCGCGGCCGAGGCGGCGCTGCGTGCCCTCGCTGGCCTGGTGTCCGACGGCCGGCTCCGCGCGCTGCAGCTGGCCCGCATCGACGGCGTGGATTCCGCGCTGTCCCCGTACGCCGCGCAACTCGCGGCTGCGGGGTTCCGGCGCGGCTATCGCGGATGGCAGGTCGCGGGCGCGCTCCGGCCGTCTGGTTCCGGGTGGCACGACGCCACTCCCGGCGCGGGCTGACCGGACGCCGATGCCGGGGGGCGACACGCTGCGCCACACCGCGGAGGCGCCCCGGCCCCGGCCGGACGGCTCAGGCGAGACCGAAGAACGCCCGCAGCCTTGCGCCGATTCCCCGGCGGGCCTGTGCGCGGGCCGCCTCCGGGTCGCGCCGGAACCCCTCCCACAGTCCTGCGGCCCGCGCCCTCGCCGCCCGGACGGCAGCCGGCAGCTCGCGGCGGTTCGCCCACCAGAGCGGGTCCGCGTGCCGCCACAGCCAGGGGACCGCGGCCCAGAAGATCAGCACGTAGTCGAGCCGGAGCGGCCGCGGGAAGTTGAGCGCGGTGTCGATCTGCACGAGCGTCTCGGGCCAGGTGGCGAGGGCAAGCACCACCGCAAGGGCGCCGATCGCGAGGCCCCATGCGCGCGCCCGGGGCGGGAGGAACACGAACAGCACGGCGGGAAACCACTTCATGCTGGCGGCCAGCGCCCAGAGGGCCCCGCCGACCCGCGGCCCGCTGAACTGCGCCAGCCAGACCGCGAGCGTCAGCAGCAGGGTGACGTTCCCGGTGTCGAGCGTCGCCGCCAGCGGCAGCAGCAGCACGACGATCGCGACGGCCGTCGCCAGCGGACGCCGGCGGTAGGCCCACTCGGCCGACCACAGGAACAGCAGGACGTTGGCGCCGCGCCAGACCACCCAGGCCACGTTCCAGGGGAGCAGCGCCCACGGCAGGAACAGCGGCAGCATCCACGGGGCGTACACGTAGGGCAGAAAGACGCCGCCCGGGTGGTACGGATCGCCGCCCCCCAGCCAGATCCGGACCCCGGCCCAGTACGCGCGCGCGTCGGCACCGGCCGCCTCTCCGCGGGCCACGAGGAACGTGGCCAGCAGCCCGCCGGTGACGCCGAGCAGCAGGATCGCGAGCAGTCGCCGGCGGTCGCGCAGGCGTGACAGCTCCCGCCGGAAGGCGCGGCCGTACACGCCGGCTCGACGGCGGGTCGGCCGCGCCAGTCGACCGACGAGAGGGTGCTCGGTGGTCACGTTCACGATCACGTCCAGTTGCCCGCCGCCTCCCGATCGGGCTGCCGGGCCGCGCCGATGGTAACGCGACCTCCGCCCCGTCGCTCCCGTAGACTGCGCCGATGCAGATCGCCACCGTTCCCGGGGCGCACCTTGCCCGGCTGCGGGCGCAGGTGGCCGCGTCGCTTCCCGACTACCTCGCGGATCTCGCCACGCTGGTCGACATCGACTGCGGCTCGTACACCAAGGACGGCGTGGACCTCGCCGGCCGGTGGACCGCGGAGGTGCTGCGCGACCTCGGTGCCAGCGTGCAGGTCCTCCCCAACCGGGAGCTGGGCGACACGGTGATCGGCACGCTGCACGGGGTCGGGCCGGCGCGGGTGCTCGTGATAGGCCACCTCGACACCGTGTTCGAGCCGGGAACAGCCCGGGAGCGGCCGTTCCGGATCGCCGCTGCCCGCGCGTACGGCCCTGGCGTCTGCGACATGAAGTCGGGGCTGCTGGCCGGGCTCTACGCGCTCCGCGCGCTGCGGGCGACTCCTCGCGAGGGCCTCCCGCCGGGCGCCGGCGGTGATGGCGGCGGACACGGGGACGACCGACCGGGCGGACCCGGGAAAGGCCGGCTCCCGTGGCTGCCGTTCGACCGGGTCACCTTCATCGCGAATCCCGACGAGGAGATCGGGTCTCCCGTCAGCACCCTCGTGATCCGGGCCGTGGCCCCCGAGCACGACGTCGCGCTGGTCCTCGAGTGCGCGCGCGCCAACGGCGACATCGTGAGCGCCCGCAAGGGCAACCAGTCGCTGGCTCTGCTTGTGCACGGGCGGGCGGCGCACGCCGGGGTCGAGCCCGAGAAGGGGAGGAGCGCGATCCTCGAGGCGGCCCACAAGACGATCGCGCTGCACGCCCTGAACGGCCGCTGGCCGGGCGTGACCTGCAACGTGGGGGTGGCCCGCGGCGGCACGCGCCCCAACGTCGTCGCGGACGAGGCCGTGCTCGAGGTGGACCTGCGCTCGCCCTCGCGCGCGGACCTCGAGGCCGCGGAGGCGGCGGTGCGCGAGATCGCGGCCCGCTCGACCGTGCCGGACATCACCTGCGAGGTCGAGGAACGCGGCCGCCACTGGCCCATGGAACGGCTTCCCGCCACGGGCGCGCTCGTCGACGCCGCCGTGGAGATCGCGGCGGCGCTGGGGTTCGAGCTGCACGACGCGGCGACCGGGGGGGCGTCGGACGCCAACACCACCGCGGGCGCCGGCGTCCCGTCGCTGGACGGTCTCGGGCCCGTGGGCGGACTGGATCATTCGCCCGACGAATACGTCGAGGTCGACTCGATCGTGCCGCGCGTGACGCTGCTCGCCGCGATCCTGCTCGCCATCGGCGACGGCGCGGCCACCGGTCAGCGGAGGAACGACCTCCCGCAGGCGTCGCAGACGGTGTAGAGCGCACGCCGCTCCCGTGCGTATCCCGCCGCGTGCAGCCGCCCGGCGCCCCCGTCGGTCGGGCAGGCCCACACCCACCAGATCTCGTCGCGCGCTGGTGCCGGGAACGGGGTGAGCTCGCCGCCGGCGCGCTCCCGGAGGCCCTCGAACGCCACGTACGCGCGCTCGACGGCTGCCGCGCGCTCCGGCTCGGTCTCTCGCGAGTACGGATAGTTCTGTCCGATGTTCGAGCTCACGCGATCAGTTCCCTCCGGGCTCCGCGGGCGCGAGTGCAGGTGGGCCGACGAGACTGGATGGCCAGCCGCGGAGGTTGTGAGCGCGGCGCGACCGGCCGACCGAGAGTATAGCGAGGCACCGCCGGGGGTCCGTCACCAGGCCCCGGGCAGTCCCTCCGAGCGCGGATCGGCGGTGGCGGCGAAGGACACCGGGAGGTCGGCGCCGGGGTCCCGCAGGATCTCGATGGCGTGCTCATGCCCGAAGGCGCTCGAGAATGGGGCGGTCCAGGCCACGTCGTGGCCCATGCCGGCCAGTGCCTCCCCCACCTCGGGCAGCATGCCGCCCTCGAGCCGCGTGACCGCCGGAGGCCCGTAGTGCCGGTCTGCGTCCGCGGCGAACCTCGGCGCCGCGACCGCGTCGGCGATGGCTCGCCCTCCGTCCACCACGGCCGACACGAGCTGTGCGAAGACCTGCGGCTGGATCTCGCCGCCCATCGACCCGTGCACGATCCAGGGTCTGCCGTCACGGAAGAGCATGCCGGGCGTCAGCGTGTGCATGGTCCGTTTGCGCGGCGCGAGCGCGTTCGCGTGTCCCGGGTCCAGCGCGAAGAACGCGCCACGGTTCTGGTACGCGACGCCGGTCGCCGGGTCCACCAGGCCGGACCCGAAGCCGCCGTAGTTCGACTCGATGAGGCTCACCGCTCCGCCCCATGAGTCGGCGGCCGCGAGGTAGATCGTCCCGCCTCCGCGCGGCGTCGCGAGCGGGCGCGGCCGGGTCGCGCGCGCGGGATCGATCCGGCCCGCCAGGTCCGCGGCACGGCCCGGATCGAGCAGGACCCCGAGGGCCGCCTCGGCCATCGCCTCGGGATCCGTGAGATACGCGTCGCGATCGGCAATCGCCAGGCGCGCGGCCTCGAGAACCAGGTGCACCCAGCGCGGGTCGGTGACACCGTGCGGACCGAACGCCGACGGCATGGGCGGGCCGAACGCCGCCAGGACCTGGAGGAGCTCGAGCGCCACGACACCCGAGCTGTTCGGCGGATGGGAGGTGGCCTCCACGCCCCGGTACGTCACGCGGATCGGATCGCCCCAGGTCGACGTGTGCGCGGCAAGGTCCGCGATCCGCAGCGGCGACCCGGCCCGTTCCAGGTACCCGGCCGCCTGTTGCGCGAGGACGCCCTCGTACGCGTCGTCCGGACCCTCGGCCGCGAGCCGGCGCAGCGTCCCCGCCAGCGCAGGCAGACACACCCGCTCCCCGACCTGCCACGGGCGCCCGAGGGGCCGGAAGACCTGGGCCCAGTCGGAGTCGGTGCCGAAGACGCCGGCCGCGCGCTCGATCGTGGCGCGCCAGGTGAGGCTGGCCGCGAAGCCGTCCGCGAGGTCGATCGCCGGGGCGAGCAGGTCGTGCCAGGGGAGCCGGCCGTGCCGCCGGTGCGCGTCGCCCCAGGACCGGATCGCGCCCGGCACGGTGACCGTCCAGGGGCCGCGCTCCGGTATAGCCGCGAGGCCCCCCGCCCGCGCCGCGTCGATCGTGGCCGCCGAGGCCGACCGGCCGCTCCCGTTCAGGGCCTCCAGCCCGCGCTCGGGCGTCCAGATCAGCCAGAACGCGTCGCCGCCGAGCCCGCACATGTAGCTGTTGACGACCGAGAGCGCCGCGTTGGTGGCGACCGCGGCATCGACGGCGCCGCCACCCGCGCGGAGGATGCCGAGGCCTGCCTCGGTCGCGAGCGCGTGCGGGGAGGCGACGGCACCACGGGTGCCGCGGACGGTGATGGCCGGGACCAGGGTGGGCGCGCCGGCGGTGGAGAGGCGCGGATCCGTCATCGGTCCGATTGTCGGCGATCCGCGGCCGATCGTCGCGCGCCGGCCCCGCCGACCCCGAGGGCCAGGCGCGCGGAGGCCACGGGAGGCCCCGCAGGCCACGGAGGGCCCTGGAGGCCACGGCCGGCCGCCGCCGATCGTTCCCGTACAATCGCCGGGACGTCCATCGCCACGGGAGTCCGCATGTTCGCCACGCTCGTCGGAGCCTATCCACGCACCCCGCTGCCCGGCCAGCCCTTCCGCGTGCGCGCCGCACACGCCCGGCTCGAGCGCGGAGAGATCGACGAGCCCGCGTTCCGGGTGGCCCAGGACGAGCTCGTTCGCGAGGTGATGGCCGAGCAGATCGACGCGGGGCTCGAGCTCCTGACTGACGGGCAGGTCCGGTGGGACGACCAGCAGACGGCCGTGGCGCGCGGGCTGCGCGGGCTCGAGATCACGGGCCTCCTGCGGTACTTCGACACCAACACCTACTACCGCCAACCGCGCGCGCTGGAGGCGCCCCGCTGGGAATCGCCGATCACCGTCGACGACTGGCGGTTCGCGCGCGACACCGCCGCGACCCTGGCTCAGGAGCGGGGCATCGCGGCGCCGCCGGTCAAGCAGTGCCTGGTGGGGCCGTACACGCTGGCGCGCCTGTCCGATCCGGGCGAGATCGGCCGGGAGCGGCTGACGCTCGCGCTGGCGGAGGCGCTGAACCAGGAGCTGCTCGCGCTCCGGGCCGCCGGTGTACCCGTGATCCAGCTCGACGAGAACGCGCTGACCCTGGTCGGGCCGGACGATGCGGCCGAGCGGGCGCTGGCCGGCGAGGCGCTCCGGCGGGTCACACTCGGCCTCGAGGAGGCGCACCTCTGCCTGTCGATCACGATGGGCGACGCGGTGGGTGCCGGCCCCGACCTGCTGTTCGGGCTGCCCTTCCGGAGCCACCTCTTTGACCTGATCGCGGGGCCCGACAACTGGGAGCTGATCGCCCGCGCGCCCCGGGAACGCGGGATCGTCTGCGGTGTCGCGAATGCCCGGAACACGCGCCCGGACGACGAGCCGGTGATGATCTGGGCCGCGCACTACGCCGCGTCCACTGGCGGGCGGGGCCTGGACCGCGTCGCGCTGGCGCCCTCCACGAGCCTCGAGTACCTGCCGCGCGATCGTGCGAAGGCCAAGATCGAGGCGCTGGCGGAAGCCGCCAGGAAGGCCACCATCACAGATCCGGTGGAGCTCGCGAAGGTCATCGACCCGCGGGCCGTGGATGCGCGGAGCGCCGCGCTCGGGTCCTACGCGCCGCCGTCTCAGCGACCGGGGGCTGCCGCACGGGGAGGCCGGTCATGAGCAACGGGCTGTGGACCACGTCGGTCGGATCGTTCCCCAAGCCGCCGGAGCTGGTCAGGGCGCGCGCCGAGCACGCGGCCGGGCGCCTGGCCGACGACGAGCTGCACGCGCTCGAGCGCCGCGCGACGGAGGACTGGATCCGGTTCCAGGAGGAACTCGGGGTCGACATCCTGGTCGACGGCGAGATGTACCGCGGCGACATGGCCACGTACTTCGCCGAGGAGCTGGCCGGCTTCGAGATCGGCGGCCTCGTGCGGAGCTACGGCAACCGCTACTACCACAAGCCCATCGCGGTGGGCAGGGTGCGGCGCACGCATCCCATCACCGTCGAGGCATGGGAGTACGCGCAGTCGCTCACGGCGCGGCCCGTCAAGGGGATGCTCACCGGCCCGTACACCATCGCGGATTGGAGCTTCGACGAGCACTACGGCTCGCGGCGCGAGTTCGTGCTGGACCTGGCGCGGGCGATCCACGAGGAGGCGATGGACCTGGCGGCCGCCGGGGCGCGCTTCATCCAGGTCGACGAGCCCGCGGCGTCAGCGCGCATGGAGGAGCTGCCCCTGGTGGCCGAGGCGATGGCGATCGTCACGGACGGGCTCGACGCGCACGCGATCACGCACATCTGCTACGGCGACTTCATGCACGCCTACCCCACCATGCTCGACATCCCGGTCGACCAGGTGGACCTCGAGATGGCGAACTCCGGCTACCACCTGCTCGAACGCTTCCGGGATGTCCCCTTCACCAAGGCGATCGGGCTCGGCGTGGTCGACGTCCACAGCCACCGCATCGAGTCGGTCGAGGAGGCCGCCGAGGGGATCCGGCGCGCGCTGGAGGTCCTGCCTCCGGAGCGGATCTTCGTGGACCCCGACTGTGGGCTCAAGACCCGCACGGTAGAAGAGGCGAAGGAGAAGATGCGCGTGGTGGTGGAGGCCGCGCGACGGGTGCGTGCCGAGCGGGGGATCGGCGACGCGCTGCCGGAGCCCGGACCGACGCCTGGCCGCTCGCTGGGCGCGCCTCGGCCGGCGGGCGTCTGACCGCCGGCGCGGGCGCATGGAGCTGATCCAGCGCGCGACCGGTCCGCTCGGGACCAACGTATACCTGCTCGGCGACCTGTCCACCCGGGAGGCGCTGGCGATCGACACCGCGATCCCGTCGGCGTCGTGGATCGGCGAGCGGCTGGCGGAGCGGGGGTGGACGCTGAAGCTCATCGTCAGCACGCACCGCCACTGGGACCACGTCGGCGACAACGCGGCGGTGCAGGCGGCGACCGGCGCCCCGATCGCGTGCCACCCGCTCGACCGGCACGGGCTCGAGCATCCGGAGCCGCTCTTCGCGCCGTTCCCGATCCCGCCGTCGGTGCCGGCGATCGAGCTTGCCGAGGGCGGCCTGATCCGGCTCGGGTCGCTGCGGCTCGAGGTGCTGCACACGCCGGGCCACACGGAGGGCTCGGTCTGCCTGATGGCCCCCGATGAAGGGCTCCTCTTCACGGGCGACACGCTCTTCGCCGGTGGCTGGGGTCGAACCGACCTGCCAGGGGGTTCGGCCGAAGCGATGGTCGCCTCGCTCGGCCGGCTCGCGCTGCTGGACGATCCGCTGAGGGCGCTGCCGGGACACGGGCCGGCGACGACGATCGGCCGGGAGCGGCCGCTGCTCGACCTTATCGTCCGGGAGGGACGGCTGCCGGCCTGACGGGTGCCGAGCGTTCCCGGCACGTTTGACGCCTTGCCGGAGCGCGCGTACGCTCCCGGCCCTGATCTCCTGCCAGTCGTCCCGGAGGCCTTGTGGATCGTCTCCCGCAGGATCCAGGCCGGTGGTCCCCTGCGCTGGAGCCGCCGGCTTCGATCACCGTCCCCTCGCTGGTCGCGGCGCACGTGCTGGATGCCGAGCTTGCCGCGCTCCTCTGGATCACGGTCGAGGCAAACCTGCCGCTGATCGTGGCGGGGGTCGACCGGCCCGCGTTCGCCCGCGCC
>JAJYGO010000135.1 GCA_021785115.1 Chloroflexota bacterium
CGCGCGCGTGTTGCCGAGCTCCTTGTTGAGCCAGCCGAGGCGCGAGGCGATCTCCGCCTTCGCCTCGCGCGGCGCACGCCGGTCCGCCTCCCGGTACGCGTCGATCGCGCCGCGGAGGTCTCCCTTGCGGACCCGAGCCGCGGCGAGCTGCTGCCAGGCCTTCCAGCTGAGCGGGGTGGTCGGCGCCTGGGTGGCAAGCCGCCATGCCTCGAGCGCGGCGTCGTCCTCGTCCATCCGGTAGCGGCACTCGGCGACGCCGAGCAGCGCCGCGACGTGCAGGTCCGCGTCGCGGTGACCGACGACGCGCGAATACAGAGCTGCGGCCTGGGGGTACTCGCCCTGGGCGGCGAGCGCCTCGGCACGCTGGAGGACGGCGAGGGCCGTCTGCCGGTCGAGCGGACCCGCGGCGAACGGGTCCGGGGCAGGTGGGCTCGCGGGGCCAGGCGGTGCTGGGGCGGGATCTTCAGGCACGGTGGCGTGAGTGTACCGACAGCGATGCCGCTGGCGCGGGATCGCCAGTCGCGCGGCCACCGGGGATCGCCGGCCCCGCCGCCGAAGTCGGCTCTCGATTCTTCGCACTTGCACAAATCGTCCATGTGGCGATAATGAACGTTGCCTCATGAACGAATCCGCAGAAGCCTCCAGCACGAACCACTCGACATCCGGGCAGGCGACCGTCGCCGCGCCCGCATCGTGGACGGACACGGACGCCGTCGTCGGCGAGATCCTGGGACTCATCGCGCGGGAGCGCGCATCGCACCTGCGGCGATGGTGCCGCCAGGATGTCAGCATGACCGCGATCCACGTCCTCCTGGCGATCGAGGCGCACGGGCCGATGCCGATGAGCCGGCTCGCCGAGATCCTCGACGTGGGGCTGTCCAACGCGACGGGCATCGTGACGCGGCTCGAGGAGCGCGGGCTCGTGCGGCGCGAGCACGACGATACGGACCGCCGCCTCGTGCTTGTGATCGCCACCGAACGCGGCCGCGAGCTGCTGGAGGACCGCGAGTTCATGAAGGCGGAGGAGCTGCACGTCGTCCTCGATGCGATGGAGCCGGCGCAGCGGGCCGGTTTCGTGCAGGCGCTGCGGGACTTCGTGACCACGAGCGAACACCTCCGCACGACGGGGGTGCTCGTCGAGGACTGCGGAGCCGAGCTGGCGGCCGATCCCGGAGCGTCGGCGATTCCCGCGACCGAACTCCACTGACCGCCTGATCCAGCGCCGGACGATCCGTCTGTCACGACGCCCCGGCCAGCCACCATCCGCCCAGGAGAGCGCCCCATGGAACACATCCCCGCACAGGTCGGGGCCATCGAAGATGACAACGTCGCGATTCACGTCGGATCGCGCGCCCGGTTCGAGATCCTCTTCGCAGTCCTGCTCGGGCTGTTCCTGAGCGCCCTCGACCAGACGATCGTCGGACCCGTGCTGCCCCGCATCGTCACCGACCTCAACGGTGCCAGCCTCTACACCTGGGTCGTGACCGCGTACCTGCTGACGAGCACCGTCACGATCCCGATCTACGGCAAGCTCTCCGACCTCTACGGCCGGCGGCCGCTCCTGATGGCGGGCATCGTGCTGTTCCTCGTCGGGTCCGCGCTCTCCGGCCTCAGCCAGTCCATGGAGATGCTCATCGTGTTCCGGGCGATCCAGGGCCTCGGCGCGGGCGCGCTCTTCCCGATCTCGCTCGCGATCATCGGCGACCTGTTCTCACCGGCCGAACGGGGCAAGTACCAGGGCCTCTTCGGCGCGGTGTTCGGCGTCGCGTTCCTCGTCGGGCCGTTCCTCGGCGGGTTCCTCACCGACCACATCAGCTGGCACTGGGTCTTCTACGTGAACCTGCCGATCGGGGCCATCTCGCTGTACCTGATCTGGCGGCTGCTCCCGACCGTCCGGCGCGAGGGGGCGCGCATGAACCTCGACATCCCGGGCATCGTGACGCTCACGCTCGGAATCGTCCCGATCCTCATCGCGCTGACCATCGCGGAGAACGGCGACTGGACTGCTCCGGGCGTCATCGGCGGGTTCGCCGCCGGCATCGTGTTCCTCGTCGCGTTCGTGTTCGCCGAGACGCGCGCGGAGGATCCGGTCATCCCGCTCGGCCTGTTCCGCAACCGGACGTTCGCGGTGTCGTCGGTGGCGACGTTCCTGGCGACCTTCGGGTTCGCGACCGCGATCATCTTCCTGCCGCTCTGGTTCCAGGTCGTGCAGGGCGCAAGCTCCACGGCTTCCGGCTACGACCTGTTCCCGTTCCTGTTCGGCCTCATCGCGAGCTCGGTCATCTCCGGCCAGCTCGTGAGCCGGACGGGCCACTACAAGTGGCTGCTCGTCGGCGCCATGGTCCTGCTCGCCGTCGGGCTCGCCCTGTTCACGAACCTTCGCGCCGACACGCCCACGGCGACCCTGTGGCTGTGGATGGCCGTGGCGGGGATCGGCGTGGGCCCGATGATGGCGATCTTCACCTTGATCGTGCAGAACGCCGTCCCGATCCAGTTGCTCGGCACGGCCACGAGCGACCTCACGCTCATGCGCCAGATCGGCACCTCGTTCGGGCTGACGATCGCGTTCACGCTCTTCGAGAACAACCTGACCTGGAACCTGCTGCGGACGCAGATCGTGAAGGCGGGCGCTCCGGCGGCTTACGTGCCGGCAACGGCCCCCGCGTCGCTCAACATCGGCCAGGACCTCACGTCGGTCGGCGGGTCGGCCACGGCGCAGTTCCTGAGCCAGATCCCGCCGCAGCTCCAGTCCGCGTTCCTGCAGGGCTTCCACCAGGCGTTCTCGATCGCGCTGGCGAACGCGATGTGGCTCGGCGCCGCGGCTGCGGTCGTCGCGGCTGCCGCGTCGCTCCTGCTGCACGAGCTGCCGCTGCGCGCGACGACGACCGCGCAGCAGCGCGCGCACGGGCGGTCGACCGTGGCAGGCGCACCCGCTCGCGACTGACCTTCGCGCTTGGTGGCGGCGCGCGGCTGGCTCTCCGGCCCCGGCTCCGCTCATCGGCGCGGGCTCCGTCACCCGCACGCGCTGGTTCGTCGGCGCGTGGTCGGCCGGCGGCCCGGTCCGGTCGCGTCGGCGCCTCGGGCGCGCGAGCGTCTCGGTCGCGAAGGCGCACCGGTGGTCTCGGAGGCGCGCCGGTCCCGCAGTGGGCGCCTCGGGTGGTGCTCAGGATTCGGGCGCGCCGTGCCCCTCGTGCACGATCAGGACGGGGATCGGGCTGTGCCCGGCGACCTGCGCCGAGACCGAGCCGAGCAGCACGCTCTGGACGCGCCCGAGGCCGCGGGTGCCCATGACGAGCAGATCGAACCGCCCGGACGCCACGGCGTCGAGGATCGCCGGCCCGGCATGCTGACCTGCCAGTGACTCGCGCTCCGGCTCGGGACCTCCCTCGGCCGTGACGAGTCTCGCCGCACCATCCAGGATCGCGTCGGCGGCGGCCATCGCCCGTTCCAGATCAGCCGAATACTCCGGCTCCCCCTCGAACCGGGGCGGCGCGGGGTACACCGTGAGAAGCGTGAGGTCCGAGCCGAGCTCCCGCGCGAGCCGCGCCGCGGTCGCCACGGCATCGTGGGCGTGCCGGCTCCCGTCGACGGCCACGAGGATGTGCCTGAACACGTGCTGCCTCCCTGTTCACGCGCCGCCAGTGGCGCAAGGGTAGCCGCGCGCCGCCGGCACCGGGAGGCGTCCGCGAGGGCAGGCGAGCGGCCCACGTGCGGACGCGGCCAGATGCCACTGCCCGCGTGCGCGGACTCGGGCCGAACAGGCCTTGATCCCCGATCATGCGTCGCGGAGGCTGGTTCCGGACAGCGTTCGAGGGAGCGAGGCGCCCGCGTGGGAGTGATCACCGAGGTCTGCGGGTCGGTCGGCCGGATCACCGCTCGACCTGAGAAGGTCGCGGACATGCACGTCGTGAGGGAGATGCTGTTCACGTCGCAGCCGCTCGCCGCGACGCACATGGCCGCCTTCGGCTTGATGAACTGCTGCATGCCGCGCGACCCGCTCGAGGCGACGACCGCCGAGCTCGCCGAGCGGGTCGGAGCGACGTCGCCGCTCGTGCTTCGGATCGCGTCGACCTCGATGGACCCGAACGCGGACTTCGCGCGCTACGTGGCGGGCATCGACTGGGGGGCTGCGCTCGTCGCGGGGGCCGTCGCGGTGTGTCTCGCCGCGCTCGCGCTCAGGGTCGCGCCGCCGCTGCTCACGCGGCTCGCGGCGCACGCCTGGACCGCGCCGCCGCTCCTTGCCGGCGTCGTCGGACGCGCGCGCCGGCTGGGGAGAGCGCCTCGAGACCCGGCCACGCGGTGGCTGTGCGGATCGTGCATGTCGTGGAACCCGCCGGGGTCGGAGGCGTGCGCACACGGGTGCGGGTCGCGCGCCGACTGCGAGCAGCCCGTCCCGGTGCGCGACGACGAGCTCGGGCGTCAGCGCGGTGGCCGCGGCCTGCGGCGGTAGTGACGGCCAGCCACAGACGGCCAGCCGTCGCGATGCTCGCTGCTACCATCACAGCGCGCGCCTGTAGCTCAGTGGATAGAGCGAGTGGCTTCGGACCACTAGGTCGCGGGTTCGAATCCTGCCGGGCGCGCCAAAACCACGTAGTCGGGGATGGCCAGATCGAGCCCGAAGCGGTAGGCAGAGGGGCTCGGCTCCTCGTCGACGATTCGGTCTCCCAGGACGGTCAGTCGTCGGAATAGCGCCCGCACGAGTCCGCGACGAGTCTCGGGCTGGTGTGCGGCGTCCTGCCAAGCTGCGGCCAGGTTGCGCAGTTCCGCCACGGCGTCCTCCGGATCGATACTGTCTGCGGCGCCGGTCGTGGCGTCCAAAGCATCCAGCTCGGCGCTGAGGCGAGTGTGCTCGGCAAGGTACGCCTCGGTGGAGAGGCGGCGCGCTGCATGCGCCGCCGCCCGTTCGGCGAGCTCTCGCTCCAGTTCACGGCGTCGGAGGCATGTGGAGGACGGGGCTGCCGCCCCCGCCAGCGACCGAACCGCATCGAGCACCGGCTCCGTGAGCCGCAGCCCCGCCAGCTGGCCCTCCACCGTCCGGGCCATTCGGCCCGGTCAAGGCGGGGCCGATGACCTTTGCCACCCCGTCCACCATTGTTCAACGACAGGGCAATCCATACTGCACAGGTGCCGCTGTGCCGCACCGTTTCGCTGGCGATGCATATCCGAGCTGGCTTCGCACGGGACGGGAACACGTGCCCGCTAATTGCCGGATAGAACCCATCGCGGCGTGCGGAATGTCACCGCCATGATCAGTGTTCTAGCTCGTTTCATCGAGCACCCGACAGCCCTGTTCCTCGCCGTAGTCTTTGCGGCGTCTGCGATTGACAAACGCCGACCGGAATGGGGCGCGGAACTCGCTGCCTACCCTTCCTTGCCTGCGCACTCGATCCACCATCTCAGATGGGCCGTTCCGGCACTCGAGTTCATGACCGCTGTCGTCCTTGCCACGGGCCAGCCCGTCGGTCTGTTACAGGCAGGTGCCCTCCTGTTTAGCTACTCTCTGGTGCTCTCGCTTGCAATGCATCTCGGCCACTCTGGTTCGTGCGGCTGCGCATCGGGATCGGGGAGAGCGACACGAACAAAGGCATTGCGAGCCCTGGTATGGGGATTGGCGTCGACATGCCTGCCATTTCTGTCGGGAAGCGCAATGGAAGCGCCAGTGCTCCACAACTCCATCGTCCTCACAGTAGGCGAGATCATCATCTTCGGTCTGATCTTCGGAGTCATTCGCTATGGTCGCGACCGCACAAGCGTCGCAGGTTCCCCATCGTAAGGGAGGTATGTTCCATATGCACATGACTCGACGCAGTCTCCTGCGGCGCGGATTGGCCACAATTGGCACACTGGTATTCGCCGACATCCTGAACGTCCGTTTCCCGCAGACAGCTCTCGGCTGTAGCCCGCAGTGGCCGCCAGTCTACCGTTCGCAATTCGACGGGAGCTTCTGCCAGTACGTCAACTGTGGTCCGACGTCCGCAGCGATGGTCAGATCCAGCGAGTCCTGCAATGCCTACAACCCTACGGGGGCGACCCTCCGAATCTGGTACGACCGAGCCGTGTACGGACACGACTGCGGCACGAACGGAGGGCCAATAGCGCCCTGCACCGGGCAGCCATGCCCAGACGCCGGAACGACTTACACCGGGCTCGGTCAGGCACTAGCCCTGCCTCCCGGCCGACAGACAATGTGGGATGGCGGTCCCGCATACAACTCCAAAGCGTACACCCTGCTGTGGGCCAACTTCGTCAATGATCTCAAGACGGGGGGACCGGGCTATTGCGCCGTAATGAACGGCAACTACGACACGATGCCGGCCAAGTTCAAGTGTGACTCGCAGGCGCACGGTGGTCACTCAGTATTCGTCCTGTATGCCGACTCGGCCGGTAGCATGTTCACGGTCTACGACCCGGACAACTGCCAATCACAACCGAACGCATGGTCACAATCGGAGTTGTACCAGTTTATGAACGGCCTCTACGGTGACGGCTACGTGCGATGCGTCCTAGGCAAGCAGTCTTGAGAAGCCGGCGAGGGACATAGCGGACATGACTTCGACAGCCGTACCCAGCGATCTTCTCGGAAGGACGTGGGTGACCATGCCGCCGCTTGAGGGGGTATTCCCCGCGTTCGGTGGGATTCTAGGATCAGACGCTCGCATCGTGCTGCCCTTCGGAGAGTTCCCCGTGGCGGCGGCAGGAGGGCGTATTGCGTCGCTGGTCTATGACCTGTCACCCTCAAGCGGTCTGTTCTTGGCGACGTCGCTCTACGTGCGTGACGTTGAGACAGGCGACGTGGTCTGGACCAACCGGTGGCCAGGTGGCTACGTCCATCCGCGAGGGGTGGCGCTCCTCTCGGATCGGCTGTATTTCACGCTCCAATCCGACGTGCGAGTCTGGAGTGCATCCGTTGTCCAGGTGACATTGCCAGATGGCATTCAGATGATGGTGCTCCCCGAGGCTGCCGGTCGCGGCATCCCCCAAGTCAGTCCATCTGGCCAAATGCTGGCGACAGTCCTGGCGGGGCCCGCGCGTGCCACATCCATCGAGCTGTTCCAGTTGGCCTCCAATGCCAGCCGATCCCTTACCGTCACGGGGGAGCTCGTGACGCTCGGGATCTCCTGTTTGGTCACCAAGTCCGACGTTGGACTGATGGGATATGACTTGAGCACCGGCGCATTGAGATGGTCCATTCCCGACATTCTCTATCAACGTGGTTATGTCACGAGCGACGGCGCACGGCTCGTGGCTCAGACCGGCATCGATCCGAATCTCATCGATCAAAACTTGGCGGCGTTCTCTCTGGATGCACTTCGCTCGCGGATCGCCGTGATCGACTTGGCGACAGGCGAGAAGCACAATCTGTCAGAAGCCCCATTCGGACACGCTATGAATTACCTGTGGACTCACATTTCGGGGGATACGTACGGCAGTGTCATCGCCGCGGGCGTCTTTCCAGCCGACACCTTCCAAATCAATGGAGGCGTGTGTCCTTTGAGCCTTCTCGACCTCTCGTCAGGGGCATTGTGGGAGGATGCGATCGCTCTTACGGCATCCTAGGGCCTGTGGAGAGGACGGCACCGACTAGTGGAGCCGCGTGGATCTGCTGCGTCGTCCGGATCTTCCTGACGGGCAGGGCGGCGGACGATCCCCCGCGGGGCTGCTGACCGACGGCGGCACGCTCAAGGTTGGCCTCAAAGGTCGTCGGCGGGTCGCGCCCATGAAGCGATGGGGTCGTCCAGCGCTGGAGGCCGACGAGCTGTAGCAGGAGGAACGCGAGTCTCGCCGCCGGTGGCTCATAGACGAGTTAGAGCTTGAGGCGTTCTGGCGGGAACGCTCGACCCCGCCGCATGTCCGGGGCTCAGCTCTTCCGCCACCGCCTCGAGCCGGATTCCGCCCGCTGCTTGGCCGTCGATGAACACCGGCCCGAGCGCCCATCGCGCGGGCAACTGCCCAATCTGACCGGCCGCGAGGGATCTGGCGAGAGGGCCGGCAACACTACCTTCCGCTACCTGAGCCGACTCCGCCACCTCGGCGTCGGCGTACCCTCTCCCGGCGGATTGTCCGGCCGCTAATCGCCGACGACCATATCGGGGCCGGTGAGCCAAAGGCGGCTCGTTCCTCCGGGAGTCCGTCCTCGAGGCCGCTCGCGACTGCCGGGCGCGCCCAAGCCGTTCGAGATGACGTGATAGGCGCGTCTGCGATGCCCGAGAGAGCACGGACTGGCGTTGACGAGAATTGAACCTTCCGCCTTGCTCGACAGTCATATCAGGCACGAGAGACACGACCACCAGGAGATGAGGTCCGTGGCGCCCCACGATCGCGCAGCTGCACCGGGGGAGCCCGAAGCCGCCTTCGTCCATCTTGTTGAGGCGCACCTGGATGCCGCCTATCGGCTCGCCACATTCATTCTGGCTGGCGACCGCTCTGAGGCGGAGGACGCGGTGCATGACGCCGCTCTCCGCGCGTGGGAGCACTTCGGGGACGTCCGCGACCGCGAGCGGTTCGAGGCGTGGTTCAGCCGGATTGTCGTGAATGCGTGCCGCGATCGGATCGCGAAGCGACGGCTGCGGCCCGTGGCTCTCGGGGATCCTGACATGGGCGCCGCTCCCGACCACGCCGACGCGCTCGTTCGCTCGGACGCAATCGAGCGGGCCATGCTGGCCCTCTCTCCCGAACACCGCGTCGTCGTCGCCCTGCGCTACATCGAGGACCGCTCGATCCAGGAGATCGCAGTCTGCACGGGCCAGCGACCAGGAACGGTCAAGAGCCGGCTGCACTATGCCA
Organism: Chloroflexota bacterium; assembly: GCA_021785115.1. The sequence continues at coordinate 8,785 of JAJYGO010000135.1, forward strand.
TGCGCGAGCTGCGAGCCGCCCTCGAGGCCGAGGCGCGGGAGGTAGTCTAATGAACGACGAGCTCTTGGAACAGCAAGTGCGCGAGATCGCGAGACGTATCGCGAGAGGGGACGCTCCTGGTTCATTGCACACGCGCGTGGCGGCCATTCCCTACGAGCATCCGCGGCGACAGCTCGCATCCCGCCATCTCCCGCCGCTCCGCCTCGGCGTGGCCGTGGCGGCGTCAGTGATCCTAGCGGTCGTGGCGCTGCTGCTCGTCTCGACGTTGCCTCCCAACGACGTGCTCGCGCCAGGCGCGACCAGCCAGGCGACCCCGAGCGCTGCGCTGACCCCCTCCCCGCCTGCTTCCGCCGCTCCGGCCCCGACCCTCGCGACATCCGTGCCGATCCTGCTGCCCGATGGTCTCACCAACAAGGCATGGGCCGAAATGGGACCGCTCGAGGCGACCGCGCCCTACGCCGTGGGCCTCCTCGACAACAGCGCGCACCTTACTCTGCCCTCCAACGAGCGCGTGCTTGCCGTGGGCGATGGAAGGGTGGCGTCGGAAACGACCGCGTTCGACACCATCGTCGTCCGCGACGTCGCTAGCGGACAACGTGTGGCGCAATATGCGCAGCCGGGCGCCCATATCTTGCTCGGCGCTCTCGGGACCTCGGACCTCTATTTCGTCATGCAGCCAGTCGCGTCCTCGCCTGCCAGTGGCGTCTATACCCTCGACCTCGCCTCCGGCCAGGTCACGACGCTTCTGGCGCCTGACGCAGGACGGAACTCGCTTGCGCTGAGTCCGAGCGGCAAGACCCTCGTGTCCGAGATCGGGTTCCCTGCGTCGTCGCCGGTGACGGAACTGGACATCATCAACCTCCCGTCCGGGACGCATACCCGAATCCAGGTGCAGGGAACCGCGCAAGTCGTAAGCGACGCGCTCGTGGTCACCTACGACGCGCGGAACCTCTACGCGTACTTGCTCGCCTCCGGCCGGACCGCGTGGACGATCCCGGACTTACTGTTCGATCGCGGCTACCTCACGACCGACGGAGCTCGGCTTGTGATGCAGACCGGAATGGATCCAAATACCGTGGGCGCCGGTCGCGGGTTGCCGGCAGGCGCCCAGACACAGCACATTTCCATTGCCTCGATGTCTAGCGGATCGCTGCGCACCTTGGTAACGGTGGCGAGCGGGAGGCCGGCATACTACCTTTGGACGCAGGTCTCGGGCGACACCGCGGCCGTGCTCCTGACGCCTGCGGGTTTCCCACAGCAGGAGTTCCAGATTGGCGGTGGGGCTCTGTCGGCGTCCGTCCTCGATCTCGCCACTGGCAAGGTCACGCCGCACGCCTTGACAATCACCCAAGCCTCGCCCACCGGATCTCCTTGAGCCGCATGCGCTTCCGATGAGACGCGCGCCGACTCGTGCCGGTCGGACCGTGCTTGGCGCGGCCGGACGGCTTCGGGTCGTGGCTCGGTCCCGCGTCGCGCAGGTCTAGGCGCTCTCGCCGATCCGGGCTGCCCGCTCTGTGCGGCCGATGATATTGACGTGATAGGTGGACACCTCGTCGCCGGCTCCTGCCGGGCGCGCCAGTACCCCCTCCCACGACCGGTTGACGACGACGATCCCGCCGTGGCCGCCCGGCAGCGCCACCGCTGCTCCTGCGCCGTGCGCGGATGGCGGAGGTCGTTCGGCGTGCCCGGCGGCACTCGGGTTGTCACCGAGGGCGGCGAGCGGCCGGACCAGGCACGTACAATCGCCACGCGCTCCCGCCGCCAAGCCGCCGAAGGCTCCCCTCGCGGTGGCTGCCTGACCTCGACCGGGCAACCGGATGAAGGGTGATGAGGACATGATCACGGGCTACTTCCGGCCGCGCACGCTCGACGAGGCGCTCGCTCTGGCCGCCCGGACAGACGGAGTGGTGGTCGGGGGCGGCACCGCGGTCAACGCGCGCCCCGATCGGCGGCCCGTCGTGGCCGTCGACCTGCAGGCGCTCGGCCTCGACGGGATCCATGAGGAGCCCGGACGGCTGCGCGTGGGCGCGACCGCGCGCCTCCAGGACATCGTCGACTCCGACCTCGTCCCCGACGTGCTCCGCAGCCTGGCACGCCTCGAGGCTCCGAGCACGATCCGCAACGCCGCGACCGTGGGGGGCACGATCGGTGGCGGCGATCCCGACAGCCCGCTGCTCACCGGCCTGCTCGCGTACGGCGCCATCGTCGGCGTCGCGCGGGTCGGGTCGAAGGCTCGGCACCCCCTCGACGCGGTCCTCGACGATCGCGGCCTCATCGAGGGCGGCATCATCACCGACGTGACGATCCCGCTCGTGGAGCGCGCCGGCGCACATGGGACCGGT
>JAJYGO010000265.1 GCA_021785115.1 Chloroflexota bacterium
GAGCGCGGACACGAGCGCGGACGCCGCCGCGCCGTCACGAGCGCCGTCCGCCGGAGCACGGAGCACGCCGACGGCCGGCAGGCCGACGGCCGGTTCGGGCACGCCGACGGCCGGCAGGCCGACGGCCGGTTCGGGCAGGCCGACGGCCGGTTCGCCGAGGGCGCCGGCGGGTTCGGCCGTCACGACCGCAGGCCGCCCGTCGGCGCGTACAGTCAGCCCGGCTGACCGTTCCGGCACCCCGCCGCGACCCGACCACTGGATCGCGTCGAGCCCGATCCGGTCCGCGAGTGAGCCGACCTCCGACGCGGGCCGATCGCCCACGACTCCGACGACCACCGGGCGCCCGTCCGTGCCGCGAAGCCGGCGCGCGTGAGAGGCGAGGGTCGCGGCCTCGTCGGCCGACAGGCAGCGCGGGGTGCCTTCGACGAGGTTCAACCCGACGGCGTCGGCCCCGGCGGCGACCGCGGCCTCGATCCCGACCGAGTCGGTGATGCCGCAGATCTTGATCCACGGCTCGCGGTCGGCGGCCGCGAGGTCCTCGGCACGGCCAGGGGCCCGGCCGGCCGCGACGAACGCGGCGGTGCGCGCGCGGATCTCCGCCTCCGGCGCGTCCCCGCGCATCAGCGCCTCCCCCACGAGCGCCGCGTCGAACCCGAGAGCCCGCCAGGCCGCGAGCGTCGACGGATCGCGCACGCCGGACTCCGCCACGACCAGGCGATCGTCCGGAATGAGCGTCCGGAGACGCGAGGACCGCTCCGGATCGACCGCAAGCGACCGAAGATCGCGGTTGTTGATCCCGATGAGCCGCGCCTCGCTCCCGAGCGCCCGGTCGATCTCGCGTTCGTCGTGGATCTCGACGAGCGGTTCCAGCCCGAGGTCGCCAGCGACGCGGACGAGGTGGCGGAGCTGTCGCGCGGGGTGCAGCGCCGCGATGAGCAGCACGACGTCGGCCCCGGCCGAGCGCAGCAGCGGCAGCTGCCGGTCGTCGACGACGAACTCCTTGGCGAGGACGGGCACGGGGACCGCCGCACGGACCGCCGCGAGGTCGTCGAGCGAGCCCGCGAACCAGTGCGGCTCCACCAGCACCGAGACGATCGCCGCCCCACCGCCGGCATAGGCACGCGCGCGGGGCACGAGGTCCCGGTCGGAAGGGGCCAGCGCCCCGGCGGAGGGCGAGCGGCGCTTGGCCTCGGCGATGACGTGGAGCCCGGGGCGGAGCAGCGGCGCGAGGGGATCCCGCGGCGGGGGCGCGAGCCGGGCGGCGCGCACCAGGTCGCGCAACGAGCGATCGCGGAGCTCCGCGGCGACGTCGGCTCGGCGCCGATCGGCGATCTCGCCGAGGACGCCGAGACGCGCGGAGCGCTCCCGCATGACCGGCGACGTGACGCTCATCGCCCGCCTCCCGTGCTCGCGGCGCCGGCCGGCGAGTCCGATCCGGGCCGCGGGGCCGACGGCACGGCATGCGCCGCCGAGTTCGATGCTGCCGAGTTCGATGCGGCCGAGTTCGATGCGGCCGAGTTCGATGCGGCGGTGATCGCGCTCGCCCCGGCCTCCTCGGCCTCGCGCCTTCGCGCCTCGAGGGCGCGCAGCCGTTCCAGGAGCCGGCGAGGACGACCGTCGCGGATCGCGAGCTGGGCCAGCTCGACACCCTGCCGCAGGTCGGCGACGCGTCCGGCGACCAGCAGCGCAGCGCCTGCGTTCAGGGCCACGGCGTCGTGGATCGGCCCGCGCTCGCCCTCGAACAGCGACTCCATCCGTGCCGCGTTCTCCGCCGGCGTCCCCCCGGCGAGATCCTCGGTCGAGGCCCGCGGCAGGCCCACGTCCTCCGGCAGCACCTCGTGTCGCGCGACGCCGCCCGGCGTGACGTCGTACGCCACGCCCGTCCCGTCGAGGGGAAGCTCGTCGAGCCGATCGCCGTGGACCACGAGCGCGCGCTCGGTGCCGAGCGCGCGCAGGACGTCCGCGAGCCGTCGGGCCGCCGCACCGTCCGCGACGCCGAGCAGCTGGCGGCGCGCACCCGCGGGGTTCGTGAGTGGACCGAGGAGGTTGAAGGCCGTTCGGATCCCGATCTCCGCGCGCGTCGGCCCCGCGTGCCTCATGGCAGGGCTGTACCCGGGCGCGAACAGAAACGCGAAGCCGACCTCGCGGAGCATCGCCGCGGCCTCGACAGGCCCGAGTCGCGTCGGCACGCCGAGCGCGTCGAGCACGTCGGAGCTGCCGGATGCCGACGTGATCGCGCGGTTGCCGTGCTTGGCCACCGGCACGCCGCAGGACGCGACGACCAGGGCCGCCGCGGTCGAGATGTTGAACGTCCCGCGGCCATCGCCGCCCGTGCCGCACGTGTCGATCGCGCCATCCGGCGCATCGACGCGAACGACGCGCTCGCGCATCGCCCGCGCGAACCCCGCCAGCTCATCGACCGTCTCGCCGCGCATCCGGAGCGCGACGAGGAACGCGCCGAGCTGCGACGGGGTCGCCTCGCCATCCATGACTGCGCCCATCGCCAGCCGCGCCTCGTCGGACGAGAGCGTTCGTCCATCGACCACCGCGGCCAGCGCGGCCCGCACGTGCTCGCTCATCGGGCCGTCGCCTCCGTGCGCATCCGATCCTCTTCCCCGACCATGCCCCCGGCAACCGCCGAGGTCGCCTCGCGGCCGCCGTCGGACGGCGCACTCGACTCCACGGCACCCGGACCGCGACCCGTGCCCCCGGCCCCACCCACGACCCTCGTCCGCATCCCACGCGTCGCGAACGACGTGGCGGCCGCCTCGTCCAGCACCTCCGGCTCCCCCTCGCCTGCGAGGCGGAGGAAGTTCGCGAGGACGCGCGGTCCCTCGGGCGTGAGCACCGACTCGGGATGGAACTGGACGCCCTCCAGCGACAGCGACCGGTGGCGCAGGGCCATCGCGACGCCGTCGGCCGTCCGCGCCGTGACCTCGAGCTCGGCGGGAAGCGCCGCTTCGTCCACGCACAGCGAGTGGTAGCGACCGGCCCGGAACGGCGACGGAACCCCAAGCAGGACCCCGAGGCCGTCGTGCTCCACGATGCTCGCCTCGCCATGGACGAGGGTCGGCGCCGCGGCGATGGCGCCGCCGTACGCGGCGGCCAGGCACTGCATGCCGAGACAGACCCCGAGCATCGGGACTCCGCGGTCCGCCGCCACGCGGATCGCGTCGACCGACACACCCGCGGTGTCCGGGTTCCCGGGACCCGGCGACACGAGGATCGCCCGGAGGGGGCGCCCCGCGAGGGCGCCATCGGCGAGCGCCTCGATACCCGCCCTGTCGATGCGGTCGTTCCTGACGACCAGCAGGTCCGCGCCCGCTGTTTCGAGGGCCTGGACCAGGTTGAACGTGAAGCTGTCGTAGTTGTCGACGACGAGTATCACTGTCCGACCCCCGTCGCCTGCTGCTCCCCGGCAGCTCCCGCGGCGGACGGCTCCATGCCCTGGCGCGACGCCGCCGGCTCGTGCCCAGGCCTCGCCGCGGCGTCATCCGCGGAGCCTCCTCGGGCCGCCGATCCGGCTCCCACCGGCTCCGCAGCGAGCTCGAACGCGCGCCGCAGCGCGGCCGCCTTGTGCTCGGTCTCGTCGAACTCGCGGTCCGGCCGGCTCCCCGCGACGATCCCGGCGCCGCTGTGCACGTGGACGACGCCGTTCGTCAGCACCGCGCTCCGGATCGTGATCGCCGTGTCGAGGCCGCCGTCGTATCCGACGTAGCCGACCGCCCCGCCGTACAGGCCGCGCCGCTCGCGCTCGAGCGAGGCGATCAGCTGCATCGCCCGGACCTTCGGCGCGCCGGACAGCGTGCCGGCGGGGAAGACGCTGCGGAGCGCGTCCAGCGCGTCGAGGTCGGGCCGGAGCCGGGCCTCCACGTGGCTCACGAGATGGAGGACGTGGCTGTATCGCTCGACCTCCATGTACCGCGTGACCGCGACGCTGCCGGGACGAGCCACACGGCCGAGGTCGTTGCGGCCGAGGTCGACGAGCATCACGTGCTCGGCGCGCTCCTTCGGGTCACGCTGGAGCTCTTCGGAGATCAGCTCGTCCTCGTCGTCGTCCGCGCCGCGCGGCCGCGTGCCGGCAATCGGGTGCGTCGTGAGGCGGTCCCCTTCGACGCGCAGGAGCAGCTCGGGGCTGGCGCCGACGACCTCGAACGAGGGCGTGCGCACGAAGAACAGGTACGGGCTCGGGTTGACGCGGCGCAGCGCCCGGTAGAGCGCGAGGCCATCGAGCGGACGGCCGTCCGACCCGGGGGGGACCGGGAACGACTGCCGGCGTGCCAGCACGATCTGGATCGCCTCGCCCGCGGTGATCGCCGCCTTCGCCTGCACCACCGCCTTCTCGAAGGCGTCCCGATCGAAGCTCGTCGCTCCGTAGCGGTCGAGGAGGCCGTCGCCCGTCGGTTCCGGCGATGGGCCGCCGGGGCCGATGGCGCCGGTCTGTCCCGCCGCGGGCATTGCCCCGTCGCGCGGCACGGCGCCGTCGCGGCCCGGTGCCGTGCCGCCGCTCCTGCCCGGCGCCGTCGCGCCGCTCCGGCCCGGCGTCGTCGCGCCATTGCCGCCCGGCGTCGCGCCTCCTCGCGCTCGGCCGCCGCCGCTCACTGCCTGTCCCCCGGCGCGCTCCAGTGCCTCGTACACCGCCCGCTCCGCGATCCGGTAGCGGCCCTCGAAGTCCGGTGCGTCCGAGTGCAGCGACGCGATCGCGCTGAGCGTGTGCGTGAGGTGGTCGAACACCAGGACGAGGTCGCTCTCCATGAACGCCGCGGACGGAGCGCCGACCGGATCCGCGTCCGGCAACGGCACCGGCTCGAACGCCGCCACCGCGTCGTATGCGAGCGCGCCCACGGCACCGCCGGTGAAACGGGGCATCCCCTCGAGGGGCGCGACGCGGCGACGCGGCACGAACCGCCGGAGCGCGTCGAGGGGATCGGGCGCGGGTTCGACGGAGGCGGGCAGGTCGGCCGCGTATGCGTCGACGGTCAGCGGACGGGTGAGCGTGCGCGCCACCCCGTCGCGGACCTCGAGGGTGCGACGCGGCGAGACGCCCAGGAACGAGTAGCGGCCCAGGCGCTCGCCACCCTCGACAGACTCGAGCAGGAACGCGGGCCCGCCGTCGTCCAGCGCGAGGAACGCGCCGACCGGCGTCTCGAGGTCGGCCTCCCGCGACGCGCGCAGGAGGACGGTGTCGGCGCCGCCGGCGAGACGACGGGCCTCGACGAGGCTGTACGGGCGTGCGTGCGGCATCTGGAGCGCCTCCGGCTTGCGGGCGTTCGTCGGAATGGCCGGCGATCCGGCCGCTCGACGCGAGCCGGGAATCAGAACGACCTTCCGTCCTGCCGGGACGAAAGGTCGAGACCCTCCGCGGTGCCACCCGCGTTCGGCGTTGCCGCCGCACTCAAGTTGCCGACGGGAACGGCGTTTCGACGCCCCTCCGATCGGTGCTGCCCGCTATCGCTGGCGCTCTGCGCCGGAGCCTACTTGCCGCTTCGCGGTCGTCCCGCATCGCGCCGTTCGATCCGGAGGCTCCCGGGTCCATTCGCCGCCGCCCTCGTGCCGGCCTCGCACCAACCGCCGGCTCTCTGGATCGAGGGGGATGACGGGTACTCGTCCCGTTCATCGCCGTTGTTCGATTGGGCGAGAGTGTATTGGCGCCCGGCCGCGGGTGTCAACCGCGTCGCGACCGGGGAACGGGGACGGCCGGCGCTCAGGAGGGCGGCGCGATCTGCTGGAGCCGCTCGATCACCACCTGCCAGACGGCACCCGCCACGATGCCTCCCGCGCCGCCGGCGATCGCGAGCGTCAGCCACGCGAGCCCTGCCAGGGGCGCCCACGTGGAGTTGGTCGAGAGCTGCTGCGCCGCGCTGAGCCCGGCGACCGTGCCGACGGTGAGGAACGTGAGCCCGAATGCGAGCGGGCCGAACAGTCGAGTCCGCCGCTCCTCGTCGGGGTCGCGGTCGCGTCCCGGCGGCGTGCCGCGCCCATGCCGCGGACGGTCGCGCCGCTGCATCTCCTCGGCCTGCTCGACCCAGACCCCGCCCAGCAGCCCGATCCCGATCCCCGCGACCAGCCCCGCGCCGAGGACGGGCACGTCGCCCGTCAGCCCGACCAGCCGCAGCGCGACGGCGGCGACGAGCGCGAGCCCGACACCGAGCAGCCCGCCGACGGCGGCCGCCAGCGAGAGGAACCGGTTCACGCGCATCCGACCACGTCAGCGAATCCTACCGAGGCCCCCGGCCCAGCGCAGCGCGATTGGGATGACCGTCGGTGACCGACGAGCACGGGTGCGGGGCGCATCTTGACCCACGGGCGCCTGTTGCCCATGGGTGTCGGGCGCGTCTTGACCCGCGGGGGTGGCGTGCCCGACCCGGCGTGCCGTCACAGCGGCCGGTGAGATGAAACTGCGCCAAGGCTGCAAGCCGCGGCACGGCTTTCGTTCCTTTTCGCCGGCGGCCACCGCTCCGTATCGTCCTTGGTTCGGGGAACGGCGCCTGAGGGAACGGCGCCGGCGACGAGGAGTCGGCAGTCGGAGGTCGGGCGGCCGAAGGAGGGGTCGGGGTGCGAAGGCTCGCCGTGTTCGTCGTGTCCGCCGCGCTGTGGCTGCCGCCGCTGTGGCTCGTGAGCCCCGGAACCGTCCTGGCTACGAACAGCTGGGTCGTGAACTCGGCCGCGGACACCTCCGGCACGTGCACGGCATCCCTGTGCACGCTGCGATCCGCCATCGACGCCGCGAACGCCGCCGGTGGCAACGGGACGATCTCGTTCGACATCGCGCCTGGCGGCCCGCAGGTCATCCAGCCGGCCACGCAGCTGCCGACCGTGACCGCGCCGAACGTCGTCATCGACGGAACGACGCAGCCCAGCGGCGGGGCGCACGGTATCCAGCTGAACGATCCCAACTCGTCCGATTCCAACGCCGGCCTCGCGATCGGCGGGACTGGCGACACCGTTCGCGGCCTCTCCGTCACGAACTTCGGCGGGTACGGGATCCTGCTGTGGTATGCGACCGGCGCCACGATCGCCGGGAACTGGGTCGGGACCGCCGACGGGACCACCGCGGCCGGCAACCGCAACATCGGCATCATGATCCAGGGCGGCGGGTCGAACACGATCGGCGGCGCGACGAGCGGGGACCGGAACGTCGTGTCAGGCACGATCGAGGGGTGGACCGGAAACGGCGTTCAGATCCAGGACTCGAACGACAACGTGGTCGTCGGCAACTACCTCGGCATGACCGCGGACGGCCTCGACCGGATGTGGAACGCCGGCGATGGACTCCAGATCGCGGGCGCGTCGTCCGGCAACCGAATCGGAGGCACGACGGCCGCCGAGCGCAACATCGACTCCGGCAACACCGGCATGGGAGTCCAGCTGCTCGGTGTCATGAACAGCGACGGGACGTGCCGCGCGCCGACGAACAACGTCGTCGAGGGGAACTACATCGGCGTCAATGCGAACGGGGCGCGGCCGGGTGCGTATGGCAACCTCGCCGAGGGGCTGAGCATCGACATCTGTGGCCAGAACAACCTGATCGGCGGCACGAGCGCCGGCGCCGGAAACGTCATCTCGGGCAACAACGACGACGGGATGCAGATCGACGGCCTGAACGGGCCGGCCCAGGGCGTGTGCAACAACACGATCCAGGGGAACTACGTCGGCGTCGACCCGACCGGTTCCTTCGCGATCGACAACGGCGTGACAGGCATCAAGATCCAGAACGGGGCATGCAACACGCTGGTGGGTGGGACCGCCGCGGGCGCTGGAAATGTCGTCAGCGGCAACCTCAGCGACGCGTTCTACATCCGCCGCCCCGGCACGACCGGGACCCAGATCGTCGACAACATCATCGGTCTCGGCGCGAACGGCACGCAGTGGATCGGTGGCGGCGACAACAACGTCCACATCTGGAGCGGCGCCTCCGGCACGCTCGTGAGCGGCAACATCATCAGCGCCAGCGCCACGAACGGCGTGCTCATCCAGGACCAGGGCACGGACGGCAACACGATCACCGACAACCGCATCGGGACGGACGCGTCCGGCACGACGCTCGACGGCAACCGGAACGTCGGCGTGTGGATCACGAACGGCGCCGAGTCCAACACCGTCCGGGGCAACATCGTGGCCGGCAGCGGCGTCGAGGGCGTCGTCGTCGAGGAGCCATCGGGCGTCACGACCCCGACGAACGACAACCGGATCAGCCAGAACCGGATGTGGGCGAACACCGGCCTCGGCATCGACCTCCAGCCGGTCACCGGCGTCAACCCGAACGACGGGAACGACACGAACACGACCATCGGCAACGACGGCATGGACTTCCCCGTGATCACGGCCGTCTCGAGCACGTCGGCGATGGGCACGGCGCCCGCGGCGTCGACGGTCGAGTTGTTCTCCGCGACCGCCGACACGGGCACGCCGAACGGCGAAGGGACGACGTTCCTCGGCTCGACGACCGCGACCTCGTCGGGAACCTGGTGCATCGGCGGGCTCGCGATCGGAGGGCCGGTGACCGCGACCGCGACGGACCCGAACGGCAACACGAGCGAGTTCTCCGTGAACGTCACACCGTCCGGCTCGACTGCGTACTGCGCGTCCCCTTCCCCGTCCCCCAGCCCCAGCCCGACGCCGTCGCCATCGGCCAGCCCCAGCCCGTCCCCCAGCCCGACGCCGTCGCCATCGGCCAGCCCGACCCCGACCCCCAGCCCGAGCCCGACGCCGACGCCGAGCCCGACCGGCTCACCCTCGCCCAGCCCGTCGCCCTCCGTCCTGTACAGCGACGACTTCACCGGGACCGACGGCTCCGCGCCGACCGGCTGGACCGTCACGCAGACGGCCGGCGGATCCGGATCGGGGGCCGTCATCGAGTCGAACCTGCTGCAGGCGACCGACGCGCTCTCGTCGGCCCAGAACGGGCTCTGGGAGTACGTCCAGGCACGCGCTCCGATCCAGCCCTCGTGGGCCTCGAGCGCGGTGACGTTCGGCTGGCAGATGAGCACCTCGGCCACGAGCTCGCAGGTCGCCTCGCTCATGCTGCTGCCGACGATCCCGTCGGGCAACGCGGTGAGCGCGTCCGACTACCTGCGCGTGCGCGTCAGCGCGGGCACGCTCAGCCTCGTCACGCGCAGCGGCGGCGGCACCGTCACGACGCTCTGGTCGGGGCCCGAGACGATGACGAGCGGCCTGCGCCAGTTCCAGCTGCAGGTCAGCGCCGGCATGGTCTCGTTGTGGGAGGGTCCCGTGGGCGGCACCTTGAGCCTGCGCGCCTCGGCGCTGTCCGACGGCCTGGCCTGGACGAGCGGCTATCTCTACCTGCACGCCCACAACGACAGCTCGGCCAGCGCCTTCGTCGTCGACTACGACACGGTCGTCGTGAGCCAGTAGCCAGGATGACGGAGCAGCAGATCGCGTCGCGGCCGCAGCGGCCGCAACGCCGTCTCGGTGGCACGGACGCAGGCACGGCGCCGGCACTGACGCGTCGTGTCCCGCTGCAACGCCGTCGCTAGGCGGCGCGCCGCAGCCCCGCCGCTCCTTCGGCCCTCGAGCGTCTTCACTGTCGCCATGTCGCTCGAGCCCGGTCGCGGCGACCTGCGTGGCGCCGAACCCGACAGGACGGAGCCGGGCGTGGACGGGCGCCCGCACGGCACCTTCGTCAGCATGGGGACGCGCCCGGACCCGCTCATCGCGTCCAGGATGCGCTCCGCTCGCCCGTCGCCACGCCTGAGAGTCGGTGGGGGCGGCATCGGGGCGGCAGCGTTCGCCGCCATGCTGCTCGTCGCCGGGATCCTCGCCGCGGTCACGCTGCTCGCACCGGTCCGCCCGGTACTGCTGGGCACGGCGCCTTCGCCGTCTTCGGTGGCCGTACTCGGCGGCGAGTCGGGCGCCAGCCCGCCGGCCTCGGCGGCGGCGATCACCGCTCCCGCCCCGTCTGCATCGCCCTCGGCCACCCCGGTCGCCACCGACATCCTGTCGCCCGCGGCGTCGCCGACGCAGGTCGTCGCGGCCTTCTACCGGCTCGTGGCCGAGCACAGGTTCGCCGACGCCGCGGCGCTCGAGACGCCCGCGATGCGAAGCAGATACTCGCCCTCCGAGTACATCGACCGTCGGTTCGCCCACACGACCCGGATCTCGATCGAGCGCCTGGCAACCTCGCGCGTCACGGGATCGAGCGCGGTCGTCTCGGTCCGGTTCGTCGAGTACCGGACGGTGTCGCCGAGCTGGGTGCGATACTGGGGCAGCTGGAGCCTCGCGCGGGTCGGGGGCCGATGGCTGCTGAGCGCGTCGCACTTCTGATCGCGGGCACGCGGACAGGCGCGACCGCTTCGGGCGAACGATGCCGCGATGGCACCCGCCCAGTCCACGCCGCGCAGTCGCCGCCTCGGCCGTGATCCTCCTGCTCCTGCCGATCGCGCTCGCCGGATGCGTCCCAGTCGCGGCGGCGGGCACGCTCCCGCCGACGCTCTCGCTCGCCCGGGTGGGCGGCGTGCCCGTTGCGCTGCAGGACGGCATCGCCGTGCCGTCGTTCGGCGTCCAGCCGCGACCGCGGATCGACCTCCGGTCGTGGCGCGTCCAGCCCGCGACCTTCTCGGCGCAGACATCGCTGACCGACCGAGCCACCTCGCTCGCGACCATCACGCGAAACGCAGGCGGCCGACAGTCGGCGCAGTACGAGGATGTGGCGTGGCGCTCCGTGACGGTCCCATACGCGGTGAACCCGCCGCGGTCGAAGACGGGCCCGACGGGCGCGCGACCAGCCTGGCCGATCCGGACCCGCGCTCGCTCATGTGTTCGCGCGATGCCACCGCACGGACGACGCGCCGGGCAGCCGGGCGCGGCATGAGGCCCGGCCATGCCCGGCCGGGCATGGCCGGGCGAGTGACCCGCGTCGGGTCGGCATGGCTCGACACGGCAACGGTGAGGTGCGGCATGCCGGCGAGGGTCCCGCGGCCGCGCCACGTGCCGCGGCGCGTTCTTCGCACGCCAGCGCGCGCTCGAAGGGAACTGGCGGAGAGGGTGGGATTCGAACCCACGGAGGTTGCCCTCAGCGGTTTTCAAGACCGCCGCATTCAGCCGCTCTGCCACCTCTCCGCCGGTCGCAATGGGGGA
>JAJYGO010000345.1 GCA_021785115.1 Chloroflexota bacterium
GAACGTGGCGGCCTCTCTGTTCTCGAACGTCGGGCTCCACCTTCCGAGCGGTGCCCTCGACACGTCACCCTCGCCGAGCATCTCGCCGAGCCCGAGCGTGTCGCCGAGCGTCTCGCCGTCACCGTCGCCGAGCGTGTCGCCCTCGCCGAGCGTGTCGCCAAGCCCGAGTCTCGGGCCCAACCTGAACGGCCCGGCGCTGTTCGGGCTGTGCAACGCCTACGTGCACGGGCAGGGCGGCCAGCACGGGAACAAGGACAACGCCCCGCCGTTCAAGGAGCTTCAGGCCGCCGCAGCCGCACTCGGTGAGACGGTCCAGCAGTTCTGCGCCACGGCGCTGCCAGGGGTGGGCCCGATGCCGAGCCCGAGCGCGTCGATCTCGCCCTCGCCGACGTCCAGCCCGACGTCGGGCGGGACGACCGGTGGGAGCGGCAGCGGGCACGGTGGGAACGGTAACGGCCACGGGCACGGCAAGGGTCACGGGCCCGGTGGCAACGGCGGCGGCGGCAGCGGCCACGGGCACGGCGGCTGACGTTTCCGACCGGTCACACGCAAGGGCGAGGCCCCCGCGGCCTCGCCCTTCGCTTTGCTAGCGTGGGCCGGTGCGCACCGTCACGAGGCTCTCGATCGCGCCGGTCAAGTCCCTCGGCCTGCGCCACCCCTCGGCGATCCGGATCGAACCCTTCGGGGTCCTCGAGAATCGTCGTTTCCACCTGATCGACGAGCGCGGCGCGCTGTTCGGAGGCACCAAGCACGGCCCGCTCGTGCAGATCGCGAGCGAGTGGGACTCGGGATCCGAACGCCTGGCGCTCCGGTTTCCCGACGGGACCGTGGTCGAGGGACCGGCCGACGGGCTCGGCGCGGCCGTGCGCACAGTCTTCTACGGCCGCCCGGTCGGGGGGCGCCTGGTCGAGGGGCCGTTCTCGGACGCCCTCTCCGCGCACGCCGCTCTGCCGCTGCTCCTGGTCCGTCCCGACCACCCGGGCGAGGCGAACGACGTGTGGCCGCTTTCCCTCGTGTCCTCGGCCTCGGTCATTGCTCTCGCGCGCAGCGCGGGCCGCGAGGATCTCGATCCCCGGCGGTTTCGCATGCTGATCGAGATCGACGGCTGCACGGCGTACGAGGAAGACGGCTGGGACGGCCGGGCCGTGCGCGTGGGCGGGGCGGTGCTTCGCATCGCCGGACCGATCCCCCGCTGCCAGGTCACGCAGCTGGATCCCTCGACCGGGCTGCGCGACTTCCCGACGTTGTCGGCGATCAAGTCCGCCCGCGGGCTCGGCCCCGACGGACGAAGCCTGCCGTTCGGGGTCTACGGCGAGGTCCTCGAGCCCGGGCTCGTCCGGGTCGGGGATCCCGTCGAGCCCCTCGACGGCGCCGCTCCTCCGGCTCGCTGAGGGCCGGCCATGGCGTCGTTCGCCGCGGCCGGTATCCCTCCCGGCTCCTCGCGCGTCATCAGCGTGTTCGCAGTGCGCGTTCGCAGCGCGACGGAGCCCATCGAGGAGGTGCGGGATGACGCGCAACGTGGGAACGACCGACCGCGCGGGCTCCCGCCGCACGCGCGAGGCCGCCCTACACTCGGGCCATGCCGCCCGAACCCCGGGACGATGCCGGCGGGCTCGACGCCGACCGCGCGAGGAGCCGGATCCCCGACCACCTCGACGGCGGGCTCGGGATCCGGGAGCGGCGGGACCTCGAGGCCCACCTCGCCGAATGCAGGCGGCGGCCGTCGTGATGCCCCGAACGGCGCGCCGGGCCGTCGCCTGGATCCTGATGGTGCTGGCGGCCGGCCTCGTCCCCTGGACTGCCTACCTCGGCTTCACCCTGCCGCGCCGGTTCACCGCCCACCACTGGGACGTGGCGTGGGTCGGGTTCGACGTCCTGCTGATGCTCGCGCTCACGGGCACCGCGTGGGCCGCGTGGGCCCGGCGTCAGATCTTCGCCGGCGCGGCGATCGTGACGGCCACGCTGCTCGTCTGCGACGCATGGTTCGACATCGTGCTGTCCCTCGGCTCGCGGGGTGCCGTGCCCACGATCGCGGCGGCGCTGCTGGTGGAGCTCCCCATTGCGGTCGGCCTTGGCATGATGGCCCGCCGGGTCATGCTCGGGACCTTCCGCCGGTTTCTCGGCAGCTCGGGACCCGGCCCGGCGCGACCGGCCGGGAAGCTGGTGGACATCCCACTGCTGTTCTCCCCGGAGGACCCAGGGGGGCGGAGGGGACGCCCGCCGCCGGAGACAGGGAGGAACCCGGAGGCACCGTCCGCTAGCCGGACGGTGCCGGTCGCTCGAGCTCGAAGACCAGTTCCTCGCCGTCCTCGTCGTCCCACCGGGTTCCGACCTGGACGAACCCGAGCTTGCGCACGAGCGCCAGCGAGGGGAGGTTCCAGGGACCGACCGAAGCGACGAACCGGCGGACGCCGTGCTCGCCGCCGGCCCACGAGAGCAGGGAGAGCACGGCCTCCTTCGCGTAGCCACGCCGGCGGTGGGCGGTGAGCACCGTGTAGCCAACCTCGACGGCGCCCCGCTGGTCCGGCGGAGCGTGGAATCCGAGGGACCCGACCAGGGTCGGTGAAGAACCCCGCAGCACCATCGCGCGGACGAGCCACTGCCGCTCGGAGACGCTGGCCCGGATCTGCCGCAGGCGGAGGACGTCAGGGATCGTCTCGGCCCACTCGACCGACGGCTCGACACCGAGCAGTTCGCCGGCCGCCTCGAGATCGTCGCCCTGCAACGCCTCCATGACCTCCGGCGGGACGCAGACGAGCTCGAGACGCGGCGTGGGGATCGGCGGGATCGCCATCGCGTCCGACACGACCCGAGCATAGCCGCGCCCCGCGCAACGCGCGGGGGCGCGGGCGCGCGGGGGCGGCGAGCGATGCGGGACCGGCTACGCGGCCAGCTTGGCCCTCGCCGGGGGAGACACGATCCGGTCCTCCTCGGCGGTCGGTCGCATCCCCCAGATCGACATCGCCACCACCAGCGAGACCGACCCGAGGCCGAGGATCGCGTTGACCACCGTCATGAGCGTCGTGTCCATGGTGCCCCTCCTTGCTCCTCCGCGCCGGCCGGATCGCCAACGTCCAGGTCAGCGTAGGGAGAGCCGTCCCAAGCCCGGTTCAGACGATCTCCAGCAGCCGGGCAAGGAATCGGAAAGTCGCTCTGCTAGCCTCGCCGGCCGTGGATCCCGAGCAGGACCTGGTGCACTACCGCGATCCGGCCGCCCGCAACACGCTGAGCGACCTCGGCCACGCGGCCTGGGAGGCGGCCCTCGACTTCCTGTACGAGGAGGCCCTTCGCCGCCCGGTCGGCTCCGACACCTACCCCGAGCGCCGGCTCGGCTACTTCGGCCCCTCGGGACGCCCGGGTCCGGCCCCCGCGACGCCGGCGCCGGCCGCCGAGGTCCTCCGGGAGTTTCGCGAGCGCATCGCCCCGTATGCGTTCAACGCCGGCCACCCGCGGGCCCTCGCGTACTTCACGCCGCCGACGCTGCCGATGGCGGTGGTCGGCGAGCTGCTCGCGCAGTGGATGAACCAGGGCGTCGACGTCTGGGCGACGGCCCCGACCGCGGCCCTGGTCGAGGAGGAGGTCGTCCGCTGGCTCTGCGACCTCATCGGCTACGGCGAGGGGAGCTTCGGGGTCCTCACCTCCGGCGGGGTCATGGCGAACGTCATGGCGATGACCGTGGCCCGCGACGTGCACCTCGCGCGGCTCCTCTGCCGCGACGCGCCGCCGCGCGGAGCCGACCTCGGACGCGCGCGGGCCTACGTGTCCGACCAGACCCACTTCTCGATCGCGCGGGCCCTCGGGATCCTCGGCTTCCCCGAGGAGGCCCTGCGCGTCGTGCCGTCCGACGAGCGATTCCGCCTGCAGGCCGAGCCAGTCGCGGCGGCGATCGCCGAGGACCGGGCCGCAGGACTGGTCCCGTTCGCGATCTCGGCCGTGGCCGGCTCGACGAACACCGGGTCGGTCGACGCGGTCGTCGACCTGGCCGACCTTGCGCAGCGGGAGGGGCTCTGGCTGCACGTGGACGGGGCCTACGGCGGCGCGGCACGGCTGTCGGCGCGCGACGCCCGACGCGTCCCCGGCCTCGACCGCGGCGATTCGGTGACGATCGACCCGCACAAGTGGTTCTTCCAGCCGCACGACATCGGCGCGCTGCTGGTCCGCCACCGGCAGGACCTGCTCGACACCTTCCACCGCGCGCCCGAGTACTACCGCGAGAGCCGGCCGGAGGACGAGCCGCTGCACTGGTACCAGTACTCGATGGAGGGGACCCGGCGGTTCCGCGGGCTGAAGCTCTGGACGAGCTGGAAGCAGCTCGGCACCGAGGGCCTGGGCCGGCTGGTCGAGGCGAACGACGACCTCGCCGCGCACCTCGCCGCCCGCTGCCGCGAGGCAGACGACCTCGAGGCCGTCCCGGCGGAGCCGGAGCTCTCGGTGGTGTGCTTCCGCCACCTGCCCGGCGGCCGCGAGGCGGCGGCCCGGCTCGATCCGGCGGCGCTCGACCGCTACCAGGACCGGCTGCAGCGCGCCCTGGAGGTCTCGGGCGAGGGCTGGCTCTCGACGACCACCCTGCGCGGCCGGACCTACCTGCGAGCCGGCATCGTGAACTTCCTGTCCACGCCGGAGGACGTCGACGAGCTGCTCGCGACCCTGCGAAGGGTCTCGCCGGCCGCAGCGGCCGAGGCCGGGATCGCCTGACGCGCCAGACGCGCCGCCCTATCCGACGACGGCCCGGTCGGTGATCTCGAGGGCCCGGTCGAGGACCTCGAAGCCCTCGGCGAGCTCGGCCTCGGTGATGCAAAGGGGCGGGTTGGTCATGACCTGGTTCCAGTGCAGGTTCACGAACACGCCGTGCTCGAGTGCGAACCGGTAGAGCTCGGCCATCTCGGGGCTCGAGCCGTTGAACGGCGCCATCGGCTCGCCGCTCGAGCGGTCGCGCACGAGCTCGAGGACCCCGAACAGGCCGATGCCCCGGTGGGCCCCGACCGAGGGGTGGCCGGCCGCGAGCTCCTCGTGGTGGCGGGCCATGACCTCGCCCATCTTCGCGGCGCGCTCGATCAGCCCGTCCTCCTCGTAGACCCGGATCGTCGCAAGGGCCGCCGCGAGGGCCACGGGGTGGGAGTTGTAGGTGAGCCCGCCGAAGAACACGTGGTCCTCGAAGTGGGCGGCGATCCCCGGGCGCATGCCGAGGGCCCCGAGCGGCACGTAGCTCGAGGTGAGCCCCTTCGCGCACGTGATGATGTCGGGCACGACGCCCCAGTGGTCCACCGCGAACCAGGCCCCCGTGCGCCCGAACCCGCTCATGACCTCGTCGGCGATCAGCAGGATCCCGTAGCGGTCGCAGAGCTCGCGCACGCCCTGCAGGTACCCCTCGGGGGGCACGAGGATCCCGTTGGTGCCGGTGACGGGCTCCAGGATGAACGCCGCGATGGTCTCCGGGCCCTCGAGCTCGATCGTCTCCGCCAGCGCGGCCAGGGCCTGATCGGCGGAGTCCATCGGGCGAGCGGTCCCGTGGTAGAAGTCAAGGACGTGCACGACGCCCGGGATGCCGGGCTCGTTCGCCCAGCGTCGGGGGTCGCCCGTCAGCGTGATCGCCCCTGCGGTCGCGCCGTGGTAGGAGCGGTAGCGCGCGAGGATCTTGTGCCTCCCGGTGACGGCCCTGGCGATGCGGATCGCGTTCTCGTTGGCCTCGGCGCCCCCCAGGGTGAAGAACGACTTCTCGATGTCCCCCGGGAAGAGCTCGGCGAGCTTTCGACCGAGCAGGGCCCTCGGCTCGGTGGCCATCGCGGCCGAGTTCACGTAGGCGAGCTGCTCGGCCTGGCGGGCGATCGCCTCGATGACCCGGGGGTCCCCGTGGCCGATGTTCACGCTCATGAGCTGGCTGTTGAAGTCGAGGTAGCGCTTGCCGTCGGGGTCGTAGAAGTAGCAGCCCTTCGCGCGGGCGACCGGGATCGGGGAGACCCTGGACTGCGCCGCCCAGTCATAGAGCGTGTAGCGCCTGGACCACTCGACGATCTCCTCTGCGGACAGGGGCCGGGACTCGCTCACTGCACACCCTCCTTGCCAACTGGCGGATTCGTCTCACCGCGTCTGCGGGAATCCGAGGTCGACCGAGCTCGTCGAGGGGTCCGGCCAGCGGCTCGTGACGACCTTGGCCCGGGTGTAGAAGCTCACGCCCTCGGGGCCGTACATGTGGGTGTCCCCGAACAGCGAGTTCTTCCATCCCCCGAACGAGTAGTAGCCGACCGGCACCGGGATCGGGACGTTGATCCCGACCATGCCGGCCTCGACCTCGAACTGGAAGCGCCGGGCGGCCCCGCCGTCGCGCGTGAAGATCGCGGTGCCGTTGCCCCAGGGGTTCTCGTTGATCAGTCCCACGGCCTCCTCGTAGGTCTGCACGCGAACCACCGAGAGCACCGGGCCGAAGATCTCGTCGCGGTAGCAGTCCATCTCCGGGGTGACGCGGTCGATGAGCGAGGCGCCGAGGAAGAACCCCTGCCCGGCATACCGGGGGTGCTCCCGCCCGTCGGCGACCACCGTGGCGCCCTGGGCACGGGCGGTGTCGAGGTAGGAGGCGACCCGGTCGCGGTGCTCGGCGGTGACGAGCGGGCCCATCTCCGAGGAGGGGTCGGTGCCCTCCCCGACCCGGACCTTGGAAAGGCGCTCTGCGATCGCGGCCACCAGGGGATCGGCGATGCGCCCGACGGCCACGACCACCGAGATCGCCATGCAGCGCTCCCCGGCCGAGCCGTAGCCGGCCGACACGGCGGCATCGGCGGCCATCGCGACATCGGCGTCGGGCAGCACCACCATGTGGTTCTTCGCGCCCGCGAGGGCCTGGACCCGCTTGCCGGCCCGGGTCGCGGTCTCGTAGATGTGCCGCGCGATCGGGGTGGAGCCGACGAAGGAGACCGCGGCGATCCCCGGGTGGGCGAGGATCGCCTCGACCGCCACCCTGTCGCCGTGCACCACGTTGAACACCCCGTCCGGGAGCCCGGCCTCGGTGAGCAGCTCGGCCACGAGCATCGAGGCCGCGGGGTCGCGCTCGGAGGGCTTCAGCACGAAGGTGTTCCCGCAGGCGATCGCGTTGGCGAACATCCACATGGGGACCATCGCGGGGAAGTTGAACGGCGTGATGCCCGCGACCACCCCGAGGGGCTGGCGGATCGAGTAGACGTCGATGCCGGTCGAGGCCTGCTCGCTGAACCCGCCCTTCAGCAGGTTCGGGACCCCGCAGGCGAACTCGACGTTCTCGAGGCCCCGGGCGACCTCGCCCATGGCGTCGGACAGGACCTTGCCGTGCTGGGCGGTGACCAGGGCCGCGATGTCTGCCCGGTGGGCATCGAGGGTCTCGCGGATGCGAAACAGGATCTCCGAGCGCCGGGCAAGGGAGGTGGCGCGCCAGGCCGGGAAGGCCTCGCGGGCGGCGGCGACGGCGGCATCGACCTCCTCGGGGCTCGCGAAGTCGACCTCGTGGGTCTCTCGGCCGGTCGCGGGGTCGAACACCGGGCCGCTCCTGCCCGAGGCCCCCGCGAGGGGCTTGCCGCCGACGTAGTGGCTGATCCTCTCCATGCCGCGCTCCTTCCGGCCGCGCCGCGTCGAGGCGGCGAGGCACGCGTTGCGTAGCGACCGAGCGCCGGGGGGTCACTCCGCGAACGTGTGACTCAGGTCCCGCCCCCGTGTGCGTCCGGCCCTTCGATGGCTGATCGCAACACTAGAAAGGGGTGCGGCCAGCTGGCAATGCACAACATGTGACAAGTCCCTCTGCCCAATGACACACCCCGCGAAACCTCGACCCGCCGGAGTCGGGGGGCGCCGTCACGCAGGATCCGCGACCCGCACGGGCGGGGTCCCGCTGACGTCGCGATCCCGCGCGGGACTGGGATGGACGACCATGGTTCCGCCTCCGCCGGCGGTTCGACGGAACCGTCCTTCCAGCAGGCTCAGGCCGCGCAACGCGATGAGCAGGCGCACCTGCACGTCGCGATCCTCGAGATCCCGGCCCAGCACGCGACCGATGCGCTCGAGCCGGTAGTAGAGCGTGCGACGCTCGACGTGGAGGGCGCGCGCGGCCGCCGCCTTCTGCCCGCCGTGTTCGAGGTAGGAGCGCAGGGTGGGCACCAGGCGCTGAGAGGCCGTCGCGTCGTGCCGGAGCAGCTCCGCCAATTCGGCCTCGACGAAGCGGGCAAGGTCCGGCCCGTCCGCCAGACGGAGGAGCAGGTGATTCAGGCCGACCTCGTCGTGGTAGTAGAAGGGGTCGGACGTTGCCATCTGGGCACCGTACCGGGCCGAGTGGGCGGCGTTCTCGAAGGCGCTGCGGAGCCCCACCGGGGTCGGTGCGAGGGCGGCGCCCGTCACTGCCCTGAGACCGCTGAAGTCCCCCTCGACCGCGCGAGCGACCTGCTCGGCGACGGCCCGGAGGGCCTCCGCCGGCTCTCGTGAGGAGGGAATGCCCACGATCGCCCCGATGTCGTCGCCCTCGATCGAGGACAGGCTCGTGCAGCTCTCGGCGTCGACGGCGGCACGCACGTGAGCGAGCAGGCGCATGCGCAATCGCTGGCGCTCGCGCTCGGAGAACCGGCGTTCGGCCACCAGTTCGGGCAGCCCCGGCACCTCCACGACGATCGCTGCGAGCAGCAGATCTTGGAAGTCCGAGCCGAGCGCACGCGCGCGCTCCACGACCTCGCTCTCGGATTCGTAGTGCCCCCGCCGGATGTCCGCGAGGAGCGCGCCGCGCGCGCGATCGACCACGTGGGCCGCGTCCCGGTCGGCGAACAGCGCCACCGCGATCGCCGCGGCCGCCTGACCGAGCGCCAGGCTCGCGACCTCGTCCAGCGCGCGGTCCACGCGGAGGACGTGCAACCGCCCCCACGCCTCGTCGCGGAACGCGATCGTGATCCAGGCGCATCCAGGCTCGCCCGGTTCGTGACGTGCCACGAATCCCTCGTCGGTGTGGCCCGTGCGCGAATGCGCCTGCCACTCGCGGAGGATCGCCTCGATCGACCATCTCCGCGGGTCCAGCTCGACCACCTGGTGCGCCGCGTCCTCGAGGACCACCGGGCTCCCGACCTCCTGCGCAAGGCGCCGCACGATCCGCGGGAGACCCTCGCCCTTCAGCACCAGGTCGACGAATTCGCGCCCGATGCTCTCTGCCCGCCGCAGGAGCTCGAACTGCCGGTTGATGATGGCCGCGTGCACCTGTTCGGTCACGTCGACGTAGCGACACTCCCTGCCAAGGACCACGAACGGGAGCCCGCACCGCTCCGCTTCGTCCACCATGGTCGGCGGCGGATCCGCGAACGTCCGGCCGAGCTCCAGCACCACACCCGCGACGCCCACGTTCGCGAGGTCGCGCACGTACCGGCGTTGGGCCTCCTCACCGTCACCGATGCCGAGGCCCGTCGTGAGCAGCAGCTCGTCACCGCGCAGCAGGTAGGCGATGTCCGCAACCTCGGCGACGTGCACCCATCGGATGCGCCGATCGAGCGCCGACGCGCCGGCCATGACCGTTGGCTCCGCCCGGCGGAAGACCTCGAGCTCCAACGCCTCTCGGACGGTCACGGTCACGCTTGCACACTCCATGCAGTCGCGGCGTGGATATCTTCACGTTCCGCCGCTTGAAACACAAATCCCCCGGCCGCTAGCGTCAGCCTGTTCGCACCTGTCGCCCGCAGGAGAGGAGAGGGGGAGCGTCGTATGGCGGCGGCACCCGTGGAGGCCGAGCAGGTTGTCTTCCCCGACGGCCGGGTCGGGCTGAAGGACTACTCGACCATCGAGCGAAGTTCCCTGTACAACGCGGACCTGGCTCCGGTTCCCGTGGAGAAACGGCGCTGGAACACCTACAACTACACCGCACTCTGGGTCGGGATGTCGCACAACATCCCGTCCTACCTGCTCGCATCAGGGCTGATCGCGCTCGGCATGAGCTGGGATCAGGCGATCCTCACGATCGGGCTGGCCAACCTGCTCGTGTTGATCCCGATGCTCCTGAACAGCCACGCCGGGACGAAGTACGGGATCCCATTCCCCGTCTTCGCCCGGGCCTCGTTCGGAGTGTTCGGCGCCAACCTCGCCGCGCTCCTGCGAGCGGTCGTCGCCTGTGGGTGGTTCGGCATCCAGACCTGGATCGGCGGCGAGGGCATCTACACGCTGATGGGGGCGATCATCGGAAGCAGCTGGACCCACGCGGCGGCGCTGGGCGGCTACCCCTGGACGCAGTGGCTCTCGTTCGCGATCTTCTGGCTGCTGAACCTCTTCATCATCGTGCGGGGCATGGACACCCTCCGGCGGTTCGAGAACTGGGCGGCGCCGTTCGTGCTGGTGTTCGCGATCCTGCTGCTCGTCTGGATGGCGGCCAAGGCCCACGGGCTCGGCCCGATGGTGCACCAGCCCTCCAAGCTCGGCTGGGGCAGCAGGTTCTGGCCCGTGTTCTTCCCCTCGCTGATGGGCATGATCGCGTTCTGGTCCACCCTGTCGCTGAACATGCCCGACTTCACCCGGTTCGGCGGCAGCCAGCGACAGCAGGCCTGGGGACAGGTCCTCGGCCTGCCGACGACCATGACCCTCTTCTCCCTGCTCGCGGTGCTCATCACCTCGGCCACCAAGGTCGTCTACGGCGTCGCGATCTGGGACCCGATCCAGCTCTCGGGGAAGTTCAGCAACCCGGTCGTGATCGTGATCGCGCTGATCGTCGTTGTCGTGGCCACCCTGTCGGTGAACGTGGCCGCGAACGTCGTGAGCCCCTCCTACGACTTCTCGCACCTGTCGCCGAAGCTCATCAGCTTCCGCACGGGCGGGCTCATCACGGGCGTCATCGGGATCCTCATCCAGCCGTGGCGGCTTCTCGCCAACCCGCACATCTACATCTTCACGTGGCTCGGGTTCTACGGAGGCTTCCTCGGGACGATCGCCGGTGTCCTGATCGCCGACTACTGGCTCTCGCGCAGGACTCACATGTCCCTCCCCGGACTCTACGACGCGAACGGGCCCTACCGGTATGGGAACGGTTGGAACTGGCGGGCCGTCGCCGCCCTTCTGGTCGGCCTGCTCCTGGCGGTGGGGGGCGCCTGGTCGACGCCGGGCGGCGGACCCTTCCCG
>JAJYGO010000304.1 GCA_021785115.1 Chloroflexota bacterium
CGGCGGCGCTGCGCCCGCCGCCTGGTGGTCGGCGGACGGTCGCAGCTGGACACGGGCCGTGGCGGGCCACACGCAGCCCGCGGCGTCGATGCGCTGGCTCGCAGCGCTCGGCGACCGGCTGGTGGCGATCGGGACGGGAGGCGCTCCGGTGTGCACGGCACCCGGCCCCGGGGAGACGTGCGCCCCTCTGCCGGTGCTCACCTGGACCAGCCCGGACGGGCGCACCTGGACAGAGGGGCCGTCCGCGGCCACATTCGGCGGCGCCACGATCGCTGCGGTCGCCGCGGGGCACGGCCGGATCGTGGCCGTTGGAGACACGGGCTTCGACCATCCCGCGATCTGGACCTCGACCGACGGGACGACGTGGACCCGGGAGGCCCTGCCCGCTGCGACGTTCGCACAGGCGCACCCAGGAGCCGTCGTCGCGTTCGCCGGCGGGTTCGTGCTGGCCGGTGGAGTGGGCGGTGTGCAGCCGCCCAGCGGCGGCGTGGTGCCCAACGTGCTCTCGTCACCGGCGATCTGGGTCTCGGCGGACGGCCTCTCCTGGCGGCGGGCGAACCTCGCCGACCCGGCGAACGCCGGGCAGGTCGTGACGCTGGTCGCAGGCGCCGATGGCCTGCTCGCGGTCGGCCCCACGCCGACCGGCTACACGGCGGCCGTCTGGACCTCCGGCGATGGGCGGACCTGGACCCGCCTGTCGGATCCGAACGTGCTACCCGGCGGGTCGATCGCCTCGGACGGGCGGCACATGATCGCTCAGGTCTACGTCAGCGACGATCGGGTCTCGTTCTCGGCGTCGAGCGACGGCACGACCTGGCAGCCGCTGGCGGACACCGGCGCCACGGCCACCATGCCGCGCTGGCCGGGCCCGCAGAACCCCACCATCTCGGCGGTCCGCGTCACCCCCAGCGGGCTCATCGTCCTCGGCTCCGACGGGCGCGACGGCAGCTCGCCGATCTGGGTGGCGCCCGCGGTGGTCGGGCCGTGACCGCGCACGATCCGTCGGCGCACGTGGCCAGGCGGGGACCGCGCACCACGCGACAGGCGCTTCGTCGACGAGCCGGCCTGGCGAGCGCCGTGCTGCTCGTCGCCGCCTGCGGAGGTCGAGCGCCGTCGGCCACCCCGTCGCCAGCGCCGCTCGTGCCGGGCTCGTCGCTCGGTGCTGCGTCCGTCGCGACCACGGGCACGCCGGGCGCGCCGGTGTTGGCGATCGGGGTCCCGCTGCTGGTGGGCCAGCACACGGGTATCAAGGCCGCCCTCGCCGACAGTGCCAGCGGCCCGGTGGTGAGCGTCTACGAGCCACAGCTCGCGGTGCCCGGCCCGCTGCCCCTCGGGTCGGGCCAGCCCGTGGGCTGGAACTGCCCGGCGAGCCCGGTTGGCCTCGTGGGCGCCTCATCGGTCAGCTGGACCACCGCCGGCCAGTCCATCCTCGCGCTCGCCGGGGATGCCTCGGCCCCAGGACCCGTGGGCATCGGGTTCACGCCCGACTGCGCCCGCACCACGGTCCTCGCGCCGCATTCGGCGACGTCCTGGGCGGCGTCCGTTGCGCCGTCCATCCTGAACGCCGGGGTGTGGTTCCTCGGCATGAAGCCGGGTGACCCGAACACCGTCGTCGCCTGGTCGCCGGCCACGGGGCAGCTCGCGATGAAGGGCGGCTTCGAGTCCTGGACCGGCGACGGTGGGCGCACCTGGACCAGCGGCGAGACCGATCCGGCGATCCCGGCGGGTTGGGACTGGTCCGGCGCGTTCTGGCAGGTCGGGCCGGGGAGGCTCGTCGCCTCGCGCGGTCCTGGGTTCAGCGTCGATCCTGCCGCGTCGATCCCGACGGACATCACCTGGGATCCGACGGCCGGGCAGGTGCCGCCGCTGATGGCGACCGGCGTCTTCCGGGACCGCGTGCTCTTCGGTGGGCGGGACGCGGCCCTCGAGTCGGTGGCTACCGACGGCTCCGGGATCACGCGCCTCCCCATCGCCACCTGGCGCATCTCCGCGGGGTCGCGGTTCGTGGCTGCCGAGGGGAGGGACCTCGCCACCGGCGCCCCCACCCTCGCGGTCTCGTCCGATGGGGTGCACTTCGCGAGCGTCGCCCTGCCCGACGAGTTCGCGCAGGCCCCGACCGACTCGGTCGCGCTGCTCGCGCTCGACAACCGGGTGCTACTGACCGACCGGTCTGCGGTCGCCGATCCGCGCGGGGCGGCCATCCACGTCTGGTCGGTCCCGGTGACAGGCGCGCCTGCATCTCCGCCATCGCCCACCCCGATCCCGACGCCGTCGATCCCGTCTCCGCCGCCCGCCGAACTGACCTCGACCTGGACGCCGGTGACGCTCCCGAGCGTGCTGTCGGTCGATGCCTTCGGCGGCCCGGGCGGCGGGTTCTCCGCCCTGCCCGGCGGCGGCTTCATCGATTTCGTCCCGGCCCCTCCCACGCGGACCCTCGTCTTCACCTCGCTCGACGGCTCGCGCTGGATGCAGGTCGGCGAGGTGACGGGCACGGACGCGCACGGCATCTCCGGGCCGGTAGCCAGCGACGGCCACGTCTTCGTGGCCCTTGGCTCCGAGCAGGGAGGCCAGGGCGGCTATGGCATGCAGCAGAACGGCGCGACGTGGGTCTCGCGCGACCTGCGCAGCTGGACGAAGGCGCCCCACCAGGCGGCGTTCGGGGGCGCGGAGTTCCACGCCATCGCGGCGGGCCCCGCGGGCTTCGTCGCGACCGGGTTCGACCAGGGCGGCCAGTCGATCTGGACCTCGCCCGACGGGCTCCACTGGTCTCTCGTGACCAGCGACCAGCCATCGGCGAGCGACACGGTCGAGGCGACCGCAGTCATCTACAGCCGGGGCGAGTTCGTGATGGTGGGCCGCCTCGACAACGACGCGGCTGCGTGGACATCGCTCGACGGCCGGCACTGGACCATCCACGCGCCGCTGCCGGGCGGCTCGGACGTGGTGCTCGAAGGGCTCGCATCGACGCCGTCCGGCTTCCTCTCGCTGGGCACCGGCGGCCCGCAGGTGGAGGTGTCGCCCGGCGTGTTCCTCTCGCCCGTCGCGCCGTGGACCTCGACCGACGGCGCGAGCTGGATCTCCGGACCGTCGAGCCCGGCCCTCTTCGGCGCCTACCCGACGCTCGTGTCGGCCCCGGGGGGCTTCGTCGCGGCCGGCACGGTCGGCTCGACGGGCTCCGGACTCTGGACCTCGCGCCACGGGACCGACTGGGTGCCGGTGGCCGGCGTGCCGCTGGTACCCGCCGACCAGCTGCAGTCCCCGCAGCTGCTCTCGGACGGACGGCACGTCCTCCTGATCGAAGCCGGCCCGAGCGGCCGGACCGCTCTCGTGTCGGGCGGGCTGACGCGATGAGCGCGGGCGTCGATCGACGTCACGGCCGGTGGGTCCCGCTCGCCGCGGCCACGGCCGTCGGCATCCTGCTCGCGGGCACGCTCCTCGCCGCCGTCCTGCAGCACCCGGTGGTGCCCACGGGAACGCCGTCGCGCGTGAGCCCGACGTCGTCGCCCGCCGGATCCCCGTCCGCGCCCGCGGCCACCCTTGTCGATCGCGTCGCCGGCACGTTCTCCGGGGTCAGCTGGTCGCCTGATGGGCGCGCCTTCCTGGCCATCGTCCAGGCCAGCGATGGCACGAGCGACGTCCGCGTGTATGGCGCCGATGGGCGCCGGCTCTGGGTCGAGCCCGGATCGGGGGCAACCTGGGTGGACGCGACGCACGTCGCGGTCCTCGTGCCCGACGGACCGGTCGTCGTCTGCAGCACGGACGGCTCGTCGCGGATCACCATCGCGGGGTCCTGGCGCGCCGTGTTCGGGAGCGGTCACGGGGCACTCGCACTGCTCGCCTCGCCGGGCGCCCTGCCGGGTGCCACGTTCACTGTCTGGCGCCTCGACGGCACCCGGAGTGCCCCGGAGCCCGGGATCCCGGCGGCGTGGTCGCCCGACGGCAGCCGCCTCGCGTACTGGCTCTCGCTCGTCACCGGTCAGGGGCGCACGCAGCGCCCGATCGTTTTCGCGGCGACCGGATCGGCGACGCCCGCAGTTCTGGCGGTCCTCGACCAGGAGTCGATGGGCCAGGTGATCGCCTTCCCGGCGCATCCGCTCGACGGGCGGACGCCGGTCGCCTGGAGCCCGGACGGACGCTGGATCGCGGGCGACCTGGCCGGCCAACCTTTGGGCCCCGTCGTCCTCGGCGTGCCGTCCCCCCGGGCCGATCCGAGCGTGGCGCCCGCGGTCGTCTCGCTCCCCGCCAAGCTCCACCTCGCCGGCTGGACCAGCGACAACCGGCTGCTGCTCGCGTACATGGCGCAGGCCGCGACCTGGGGCAGTGCGACGCGGACGCTCAGCGCGGGTTTGCCCCCTGGCGCACGCGCCATGGCGGACCCCTGCGGCCGCACCCTGCTGCTCGACGCCACCGGTCGCGCGATCGGCACCGTCTCCAGCGACGCGTCGGGCTTCGCGTTCCTCGGTCCACCCGTCCCCGCGATCTCGCCCGACGGGACCCTGCTCGCCGAGCCCAGTTGTGCGGATACCGCGAGCGAGCTCCTCCTCGCCAGCGTCGCCGCGCTCGCTCCGGCGCCCGCGCCCTCGCCGCTCGCGCTCGCATCGTCCACGTCCCCGCCGCCGGTCGTGGCGGCCAGTGGCTGGCCGGTCGCCCTCCCCGGCGACGGGACGTCGACGCCTGTCCTCGGGGCTGACGGGACGCTGTACGTCGCGGTACCCGATCAAGGCACGCGCCAACCCTGGGGCCTCTTCGCCTTCGACGCGAGCGGCCACGTCCGCGCGGGCTGGCCATACCGCTTGCCCGCCGCTGGGCCGTCGATGAAGCTCGTGGCTGCCCCGGACGGCACGCTCTACGTCGGCGCCGCGCAGGAGATCGTCGCGCTCGGGCCCGACGGCGCACCCCGCCCGGGCTGGCCGGTCGCGCTGCCGTCCACCCTGACCGGGATGGTCCTCGCCGCTGATGGCACCCTCTACGCGGAGTCCTGGTCCGCGGGCCAGGGCGACACGCTCACCGCGCTCGGGCCCGACGGTCGGACCAAGGCCGGCTGGCCGGTGTCGCTGCCCGCGCCCGGCGCCCAGCTCCTCGTGGCGCCCGACGGCACCGTGTACGACATGGGCGAGGTCAGCAGCTGGCCCAACGAGACGATGCGCATCAGCGTGCTCGACCCCTCCGGGCTCCCGAAGGCCGGCTGGCCGATCACCCTGCGCGGGGCGGAGCCGGGGATGGCTCTCGCGCCTGACGGCACCCTCTACGCCTGGTGGTTCGAGGGTACGCCGGGCAAGGTCGCCGGCTGGACCATCGCATCCACGCATGTCGAGGCCCTGGGCCTCGACGGACGACCCAACTCGGGATGGCCGGTGACGCTCGCCGGGCTCGCCTCGGTGCCCGCGTTCGGCGCGGATGGTACCGCCTACCTCACGCTCGGCTCGACGCAGGGCGGCACCGGCGCCGTGCTCGCGCTCGACCGCACCGGCCACACGCTGCACGGCTGGCCGGTCCGCCTGCCCGACGGCCTGCGGGGGTTGTGGGCGCTCGACGCGCAGCCCGGCGGGATCGGGAACGCGCGGCCGCCCGTGGTCGCGGCCGACGGGACGCTCGTCCTGGGCGTGTGGCACGCGAGCGCCGGCGGGACGCTCGGTGCGGAGGGCACGATCCTGCTCGATGGGCGCTCCGGGACGGTGCTCACTGGCTGGCCGGTCATGCTGCCGGCGGGCACCATGTTCGCGCGCTCCGCTCCCAACGCGGTCCCTGGTGGGGCCGAGCTGCCGCCGGCCCTGCGGAGCGCCGGCGGGATCGCCTATGCACGCATGCTTCCCGGCGGCGGCTGGCAGGTCGAGGCCCACGACCGCCAGGGCCGGCTCGTGTCGGGCTGGCCGCAACGGCTCCCCCTTGCCACCGTGCCCGCCTGGCTCGGCCTGGGGCCTGGCGACCGTCTCGTCGTCGAGGCGGTGCCCCTCGGCGGGACGGATCAGCGCACGATCCTGAGCGCCTTTGACCCGCTCGGGGGCGTGGCGCGGTAAGACCGGCAGACCCTCGACAACGGGCGGGGCCGAGCGCAGGATGGAGCGGTCCCGCGACTCGAGGGGGATCGGCCCGATGCTCCAGGCGTGGTGGAACGCGACCATGGACGCGCGGCGGGTGATCAGCCTGCTGATCGGCGTCGCGGGCCTCGCGCTGATCGCGCTCAGCGTCGCCGTATCGACCGTGCCACTGGCGCTCGACGGCACCCTCGTCATGGCCGTGTGCATCCCGGCCCTCGGGGCGGCGGTGGGTGGATATGTCGGCCACCGCTCGTCCGACCCTCGCCGCGCACGCCTGTGGGCGTTCGCCTACGGCATCTCGAGCGGCGCGCTCGTCGTCGGCATGTTCGCGATGGCCGCCCTGCTCCGACCTACCGTGCAGGCCATGCCGGGTCTCGGGGATGCCTGGGCCGGCCTCTTCGTCGTCGGCTGCCTCCTCGGGTTCGTCGGCGCGCTCCTGTGGGAACGCGACCCCCGCCGCCGGCGCGTCTCGGCACGGCTGCTCCTTGCGGTCTGGCTTATCGCCGGCGGTGCCGTGGTGAGCGTGAGCCGGGGCCCGTGGGCATGGCTCGGGGCACTCGCCTTCCTGGCCGGCTTCGGCGTGCTCCTCCACGCCCTCGTCAGCAACGCAGCGCTCCACCAGGGCGCGGCCGTGCCGGGCCTCTGGCCGTCCGCTTCGGTCGGCCCGGATCCGACGCACCGCCGGACGTCGTGAACGGGTGCAGCGGCCCGGTCGGCGTCGTGGACGGCGGGTGGCGACACGACTCCTTGGGCTATCCGCCACGGTCCTCGAGCCCAACGCACCGCGCCCTCCACGCCCCAGAGACCCGCCGGGGTGTTGGGGATCTCGGGTCACGTCGCGGCGGGCGAGCGGTGGCGTAGGATCGCGTGCAAGCGGTTCCGGCGGGGAGCTGTGCGCGGCGAGGGAGCGGGCCGAATCCGCCCCGTCGACGTGTGGCGCGGTGCGACGGCGGGGACCAGCATCGCGATGTTCCCCAGCGTCGTCGTCGCCGCTCGATTCGACACGCCGCTGCTGGCCTTCGTCGAGACCGCGGTGTTCGGACTGCTGGCTGTCCCCGTCGTGATCGTCCCCGCGCTGGCGACCGGCCGACGGCGGGACATCTTCGGGATCCCCGGGCCGACCCCGTCTCACCGGCCACTGTGGCAGGCGACGCCAAGCGTTACCCGATCGTTGCCTCAGCCTCGCCACATGCGTGGCACACCCCCCGCCTCGGACGCATGCTCCCCGTGCTGGGGTGTCTCGAGCGTTCGTGTGCCGGGCCGCACCCAGAGGACTGAGACCCACGAACTGGTTGACGCGCCGACACCTCGCTGACCATCGCCGGACGAAGCGCAATCGGGCCGGCGTCTCCTGTTCGGCGAAGCTCGCCCTGGCGCGCTCCGGGCATCTCGCTGCCCCTGCTGCAGGCGGCCGAGGAAACCGGGGTGTCGCTACACGCCTCGGAGGAGCATCACGAGAACCGCCACGCCGCAGACGGCCATCGCGACGACGAGCAGCGCCAGCACGCCGAGGAAGCCCCACAACGCGCTGGAAACGCACGCGAGTCCCAGCCACGACAGGACGACGATCAGGCCCACCGTGGTTCGGTGGGCGAGGTAGGAGCCCCCGGGGCGGCCGGCTTGCGAGCGAAGCCAGCGAACCGCAAGTCCAACGCCCAGGAGGAGGGCCAATCCGACGGCGAGCGTAACGAACTGATTCCCGAGCACCGGCCCGAACACTCCTTGCCCCTTCCGCACCGGCGTGCCGTTGCGTTCCTGCAGCCGAGTCGAGCATGCACCATGCAGGCGACGTGCGTCCAGTTGACGAAACGCCAGCGGCAGGCTCCATGCTGGGGGCGGGTCCAGGCCACAATCGTCGGCTTTGCCATCCCGCCCAAGGGCTGTGCACGGGCCGGGTCCAGGACCTGCCGCCGACGTTCCTCCCGTCGCGGCTCTGGATCACCGGTGCGGGCTGGCTGGTCTGGATCGGCGAGGCGCTCGCCGCGGACGGCAGCGCCGTCCTGCTCCTCGACGCCGCGCCGATCGCGGGGCTCGAGCACCCGTAGGGAGCGCCCGCGCCCTCTCCCAGTCCGCTCTGACGAAGATCGAACCTTCCGCGCGCGTCCGTCGTCTGGACGTGTATGGTCGGCAGGGAGGCGATGGTGGCGGACCGGGAGGACAGCGGGGGCCGCAGCGAGGCCGAGCGGGCGGCCGCGTTCGCGCGCCTGACAGACCGTGCCCTGGCGCCCTCCTACCGGCTCGCGGCGCTGCTGCTGGGCAGCGAGATCGAGGCCCAGGACGCGGTGCAGGACGCCGCCCTCCGCGCCTGGGACCGCTTCGCCGACCTGCGGGACCCGGAGCGCTTCGAGGCCTGGTTCGGGCGCATCCTCGTGAACGGCTGCCGCGACCGGCTGCGGCAGCGCCGGCGGGTGCGCACGCTGCCCATGGACTACGTCCCCGACCTGCCGGCACCCGACGGCCTGCCGCGCCTCGTCGAGCGCGACGCCCTGCGCCGTTCGCTCGCCGAGCTCACCGCGGACCAGCGCACGGTCGTGGTCCTGCACTACTTCGCCGGCCTCTCGCTCGAAGAGGTGGCCGAGCACACCGGTGCGCGGCCCGGCACGGTGAAGTCCCGCCTGCACGCCGCGCTCGCGGTGCTCCACGCCGCCTACGACGCGGCCCAGCGCACCGGCGGGGGGAGTCTGCGATGAACGACGAACGGTTCGAGCGCGACCTCCACGCGGTGCTCGAGGCGCTGGCGCCACGGGACGTCCCGGCCGAGCTGCGCGCCGCCGTGGCGGCCGTCCCGCAGCGGCCCGCCCGGCGTGGCCGGCGCTGGCAGGGGCGCCTCCTCGCGGCCGCCGCTGCGGTGGTGATCCTCGCGGCCGCCGCGCTGGTCGCGATCCTTGCCCGCCCGGCGGTGGGGCCGGGGTCGGCGCTGCCCACGCCCCACAGCGCGCTCGTCAGCGGCTTCGTCGAGCAGACCGACGGGCTCTACGGCTACCGCATGCTGCGCCCCGCGAACTGGACACCCGAGGGAGGCGGACTGCCGTTCGGTCGTGGGTACTTGGCGCCCGGCTTCGAGGGCACGCAGGTGCAGGGGATCGTCATGACGGTGGTGAACCTGCAGGTGGCCGGGGAGGCCGCGGAACCGACCGGCACCATCGGGGACTGGGTCCTGTTCGGGCAGCACCCGACCCTCCAGGCCTGGACGGCCGCCATCGAGGCGGGCTGGAGACGCGACGGCTGGGGCTTCACGCTCCTGCGCTCGCTGCCCACGGCGAAGATCTACGCGCTCACCTCGCTCGGCGGCAGGCCGACACCCGTCCTCGTGCTGTCGGCCTACGCGATCGCCGAGGGCCAGCCGTTCCTGCTCCAGCTGCAGGGCAGCGGCACGTACCGGGATCTGACCCGGCTGGAGAGCGACGGTGTCCTCGACGACTTCGCCACGATGGTGGCGAGCATCCGGGCGGTGCCACCCGAGGCACAGAACGTCGCGCCGCCCCTCCCGACCCCGGCGTCGCCGGAGCCGTACCAGCCGACGGCTCCTCCCGGCCCATCGCCCGTGGCCTCGTTCGCGCTGCCCTCGACGCTCGGCGCCTTCACGACACCGGTCCCCCCGGCGGCCGACGTCCCCTGGACCGGCATCCGCTGGACGCGACTCGCGGCCGGTGATCCGCTCGCGCAGGTGCGCTCGGTCGTGCGCTGGAGCGGTGGCTTCCTCGCTGTCGGCCTCGACCAGCAGGGCCCGAGCGGATGGTGGACGCCCCTGTGGCGCTCGAGCGACGGGGCCCACTGGCAACCCCTGGGCCCCGTGCTGGGAACGAACGCGCTCGTGCTCGGCGTGGCGGCGGGAGGTCAGCTCGTGGCGTTCACCGCTGCCGGCGGCACCGCATCGTGCCCGCCGTCGATGTGCGGCAGCCTGTACGGCCCGATCACGTCGTGGACCTCGGCGGACGGCCTGGCCTGGATCGCCCACGCCGGTCCGGACCTGCCGCTGCCGCCCGACGGCGAACCGCACGTCTCGCTTGCGGGCGGGCCCGCCGGTGCGGTCGCCGCGTTCGCGCCTGTCTCGGGCGGGGCCGACCTGACGGCCCGGGTGGCGACCTCGCCCGACGGCGTCACGTGGTCGCTGCTGCCCCTTGCCGCCTTGCCGGCCGACACGCTCCTCTGGGACGTGCACGCCACGACGGCCGGGTTCGTCGCCGCGGGGCGCACGTGGCCGGCCGGCGGCTCGATCACCGGGAGCCTCGCGCTCACCTCGCGCGACGGCCGCACCTGGACGAGCACGCCGCTGCCCATCGCAGCCGACCGCGTGGCGCTGGTCGATGGACTCCTCCAGGGCGCGGGCGGCTTCCTCGCCACGGGCTCCGACTACGGGCTGCTGGGGACCACCCTCTGGTGGCGCTCGAGCGACGGCCGGACCTGGCAGGCGCTGGCGGACTATCCGCCGCTCGGCACCTGCCCGATCGCCGTCTGTGGTCCGGACACCCAGCCCGAGGGCGACCTGGGCGCCGACGGCACCCGCATGGTGGCCTATCGCGGCGGCACCGATCCGGGGGTGTGGACGTCCGCCGATGGCCGATCCTGGAGCCGGCTCGCGGAGCCTGGCACCCCGCTCTCGGTATTCCAGGCGAGCGGCGAGCTCGTCGTGCTGCCCGATGGCGTGCTCCTGACCGACGGGTCGACGACCTGGTTCGGGCAGGCGCAGACGCGCTGACCCGCACGCCCAACACCTGTTGCGGTCGGCAGTCAGCCGACTCGCTGCTCGGCCGCCGGTGCAGCCCCGCACCCTCACCCCGGTCCGATCTCCTCCCAGGTCGCGCCGCCGTCGGTGGTGCGGTACAGACGTCCGACGAGCCCGAGCGCCCAGCCGTCGGTCGCGGACACGAACGAGACCGGCTGCACGCCCTCGATCCCGAGACTGTCGGGCACCGCGGGCCACGCATCGGCGGTCCAGGTCGCCCCGCCATCGCGTGAGATCACGGTCCCGAGGCGTCCTCCGGAGAGGAACCCCTGCGCGACGACCGTGCCGACCGGCAGG